>NZ_JBBCWZ010000048.1:0-24834 GCF_037145695.1 Acinetobacter sp. USHLN143 | reverse complement strand
TATTGTTACTTAGACAGGTAGGACATTTGATTTGTAGCGTTATTTTCATACCTCTATTTTATCAAAAGCCATATTGTTTTTTTCAGCATACTTTTTGAAACACCACCAAATATCTATCTGCAACACGAGCTGACCGCGGATCAAATCGGATTACAGTTTGGTCTGCGTTTGCAAGAAGGTCATTGGGAATTTCTAGTCGGCGTTACTTATAGCAACCAGAACGCAGCTTACGAAATCGGTGCTGGCAACCTCAAAGGTGATCAAAAAGCCTTTAACTTATTATATGCCTTTTATAATTATCCTAAAGCGTTCTATCTGGTGGCATTACCTTTGACGACCAACAGCCAGATTTTGGAGCAAACCTTGCAACAGCAGCTTTTTAAGCAGCCTGATCTCGATTTCCTGAATACTGCAGTCAAGGTCAATCCTATGGGTGAACAGGTTAAATGGATGCAACACTATATTCTGCAACAGACTTTAGATATGAAAGTCCGGATTCAGACTGCCCTGCTTTAGGCTTGAACAAAAAAATTTAGAGATACTCAGTTCGATGTATCTCTATATCTTTCTCCGGTACGCACAGACAGAATGCTATGCTATTCAGAATTCCTATTGCCGCTATGACATCACTTGCTCAAATATCCAGTTAACTTATAGTTTATTATTAATTTTAATAGTTCAATAATTATTAAATAATCAATATATTCAATCCTTGTTTATAAGGTTTTTTGTTATTTTTTTGCATACAAAATCAACAATTACTGTTATCGTTATATCAATAAAAACTTTCAGACACTTTTCCTAAAAACATAATTATAGAGATAAAAAAATGTGGGAACTGTTTACGCACCCATCAAATATCGTATTTAGTATTAGCCTGAGCCTAATGCTGATGTTTGCTGCTCTAGAATGTATTCTATTGCTGCTCGGCGGCGGCTCTCAGCATATCTTCGAACAGTTTTTACCTGAAGATCCCCTACCGGAAATAAATCCGGATCAGTCTTCGAGTGTTTTCAGCAAAGTATTTGACTGGTTATATCTGGGGCGACTGCCTTTATTTATCTGGCTGATTATTTTTCTGACCAGTTATGGTTTGAGTGGTTTATTGATTCAGGGAATATTTGAGCGCCTGACCAGCCAGCTCTTCAATGTATGGCTAATTTCCCCAGCCTGTCTGTTTCTGTGTATGCCGATAGTGCGCTGGCTTGCCATGGCTGCCAGCAAGCTTATGCCTCAAGATGAAACTTCTGCCATTTATAGTGACGAGCTTATTGGGCGTACCGCAATCATTATTCTGGGTGATGCCAAAGTCAACTCTCCTGCACAAGCCAAAGTCCGGGATCAGCATGGCCAGACCCATTATGTTTTAGTCGAACCAGAAACCAATCAAATTTTAAATCAAGGTCAGAATGTCGTACTGACCCATAAAACCAAAAATGGCTTTCAAGCCACTGCACTCTAATTTTATTCAGCCAGAACCAAACTGAGACTTTATAACAATGTTAACTTTTGATTTATATAATATTTTAATTATTTCTGGAATTATTTTTGCAGCACTGGTGACCTTCGGTCTCATCATTGCGCGCCTATACCGCCGCTCCAGTAAAGAAATCTCCTTTGTGCGTACCGGTTGGGGTGGTGAAAAAGTGATTTTGGGCGGAGGCGCAATCGTGCTCCCAGTCTTGCATGAAATTATTCAAGTCAATATGAACACTCTGCGTCTTGAAGTGCGCCGTGCAGATGATCAGGCACTGATTACCCGTGACCGTATGCGCGTGGACGTCATGGCCGAATTCTATGTGCGGGTCAAACCTACTGCTGATTCAATTGCAACAGCCGCACAAACGCTCGGGCAAAAGACCATGTCACCGAATGAATTAAAAAATCTGGTCGAAGGCAAATTTGTCGATTCACTGCGTGCAGTAGCAGCAGAAATGGCCATGGAAGAACTGCATGAAAAACGGGTCGACTTTGTACAAAAAGTACAGCAAGTGGTTTCAGAAGATTTGCATAAAAATGGTCTGGAACTGGAAACCGTTTCCCTGACTGGCCTGGATCAAACTGGATTTAAATATTTCAATCCACAAAATGCCTTTGATGCTGAAGGCCTGACCAAGCTCACTGAAACCATTGAAGATCGTCGTCGCAAGCGAAATCATATCGAGCAGGATACCGACCTGGCGATCAAAACTAAAAATCTGGAAGCAGAACAGGCGCGCCTGCAAATCATTCGTGAAGAAGAATATGCCAAGCTGCAACAGGAACGCGAAATTGCCATTCGCCGTGCCGAGCAACTGGCTGAAATTGCCGCTCAGGAAGCCGGCAAAAAACGTGAAGCAGAAGAAGCACAAATTGCCGCTGAACGAGAAGTCGAACTCAAGCGTATTTTGGCCGCCCGTGATGTCGAAAATGAAAATATTCAAAAGGCCCAGCTGATTCAAAAAGCACAAGTCGAACAAAAGAAAACCATTGAACTGGCTGAACAGGATCGCGCCATTGCCATTGCGGAAAAATCACGTGCTGAATCTGAAGCTAAAGCCCAAGCCGATCAGGCGCGTGCACAAGCGGTAAAAGCGGAAGAAGAAGTCATCACCGTACGTCAAATCCAGCAGGCAGAGCGTCAAAAGGCAGTTGAGCTGGTCGCAGCCAAAGAACACGCTGAAAAAGATGCGATTGCAATTACAGTTGCTGCCGAAGCCGGCAAACAGGCGGCAGCAGACGATGCAGAAGCCGTACGCATTGCTGCTGAAGCTGAAGCTGAAAAGGTCCGTCTCAAAGCCAAGGGTGAAGCGGATGCAAAAATCCTACTGGCTCAAGCAATGGAAAAACAGTATCAGGTCGATGCTGAAGGTACGCGTGCGGTCAATGAAGCCAATAACGTCCTGTCACCTGAACAGGTCGAAATGCAGATTCGTCTGGCCATGCTGAAATACTTGCCTGAAATTATCCGGGAAAGTGTCAAGCCAATGGAAAATATTGATGATATCAAGATTCTTCAAGTCAATGGACTACATGGCGGTCATGCCGGTGCCTGTCAGGCGGATGCACATCATGAAGGTAGCAATGTTGCCCTGTCAGATCAGGTGGTGAATAGTGCCCTGCGTTATCGTAGCCAGGCACCGCTTATTGACAGTCTGATGAGTGAGCTTGGTATTCAGGGTGGAGATATTAATGGCATGACTCAGAGCCTTAAAGCTAAAACCTGAAAATAGAATGAGATATAAAAAAGCTCCCAGATGGGAGCTTTTTTATTTGAAGGTCTAATGTGAATATCAAACCAAACCTTTATCTTTTAGTACTTGCAGCATGGTTGAACCAAGTTCGGCAGGACTACGCGTATAGGCCATACCCGCACGCTCAAAGGCAGCAAACTTTTCTTCTGCTGTACCCTTACCACCTGAAATAATCGCACCCGCATGCCCCATACGTTTACCTTTAGGTGCAGTTACACCCGCAATATAACCTACGACAGGCTTGGTCACATTCGATTGAATATATTCAGCTGCTTCTTCTTCCGCCGTACCACCAATCTCACCAATCATGATGATGGCTTCAGTCTGCGGATCTTCCTGGAACAATTTCAAGCAATCAATCTGGTTCATGCCCGGAATTGGGTCTCCACCAATACCGATACAGGTCGACTGACCTAAACCGAGTTTTGTAGTTTGCGCCACAGCCTCATAAGTCAGTGTGCCTGAACGCGAAATGATCCCGATTTTACCCGGTTGATGAATATGCCCCGGCATGATCCCGATTTTACACTCACCCGGCGTAATAATACCCGGACAGTTTGGTCCAATCAGACGTGTGCCATTACCATTGGTTTCCAGATAACGCTTGGCTTTGAGCATGTCGATGGTCGGTACGCCTTCAGTGATCACCACAATTAACTCAATGCCAGAATCAACCGCTTCAACAATAGAGTCCAGTACAAAGGGTGCCGGAACATAAATCACTGAAGCATCTGCACCTGTTTCTTTCACTGCTTCACGCATGGTATTAAATACAGGCAATTCTAGATGGGTTTGACCACCTTTACCCGGGGTTACACCACCCACGACTTTAGTGCCGTAGGCCAAAGCCTGTTCAGAATGGAATGTGCCGTTTTTGCCTGTAAAGCCCTGTACCAATACTTTAGTGTCTTTATTAACTAATACGCTCATGATCAATACCCCTTTAAGCTTTTACAGCAGCAACGATTTTTTCTGCAGCGTCAGCAAGACCGTGTGCAGAAATCAACTTCAAACCTGATTCATCCAGTAATTTTGCACCCAGTTCCGCATTGTTGCCTTCGAGGCGAACAACCACAGGAACGGTCACATTTACTTCCTGAACCGCTGCAATAATTGCTTCAGCAATCATGTCACAACGTACAATTCCACCAAAAATATTGATTAATACACCTTGAACAGAAGTATCTGCCAGGATAATTTTAAAAGCTTCAATCACGCGCTCTTTGGTTGCCCCACCACCCACATCCAGGAAGTTGGCTGGTTGACCGCCATAAAGCTTGATAATATCCATGGTTGCCATGGCAAGACCGGCACCATTGACCATACAACCAATGTTACCCTCAAGTGCCACATAGTTCAGATCAAACTCAGAGGCTTTTAACTCACGTTCATTTTCTTGAGACTTATCACGCAATGCCGCCACTTCAGGCAAACGGTACAGTGCATTCGAATCAATTCCGATTTTGGCATCGACACACAGAATGTCGCCGTTTTCACGCACAGACAATGGATTGATTTCGAAAAGTGCAAAATCATTGTCTACAAATGCCTGATAAGCAGCCGTCATGACTTTAACAAACTGATTGATTTGTCCATCTTTGAGTTTAAGTGCAAAAGCAACTTCACGCGCCTGAAATGGCATTAGACCGACTAAAGGATCAACTTCAACTTTAATAATTTTTTCAGGGGTCTCTTCGGCCACTTTCTCAATTTCAACACCGCCTTCAGTCGATGCCATAAAAGTGATGCGGCGAGTCGAGCGATCTACAACAGCACCTAAGTACAGCTCGCGCTCAACCGGATAGACATCCTCAGAAACTAAAATGCTATTGACCGGCTGACCATTGGCATCCGTCTGATAAGTCACTAAGCGTGAACCAATAATCTGGTTGGCATATTCAGCAGCCTCGCCAGCCGATTTCACCACTTTTACCCCACCAGCCTTACCCCGGCCACCCGCATGCACCTGTGCTTTCAATACTGCGAACTTTCCACCCAGCTGCTCAAAAGCATGCACCGTTTCATCGGCATTGGTGGCAAGTATCCCTTCCTGTACAGGCATACCATATTTTTTTAATAGCGCTTTTGCTTGATACTCATGTAAATTCATTGAATAACCTTTTATTACTTCTTTGCCTTGTTATAACCCACCAGCACCCAGACGTCCGTCAAAGCAGTACCAGCATTTCTTAAAATCGTTATCTTTATTTTTAGATGATTGTTCCAATAAAAACAACCATGAAATGTAAAAAGAGCGACCTAAGTCGCTCTTTTTTCGAATTACTTACGCTTACGTTGGATCGCGTGAATCGCACGACCATCAACCGCAAGTGCAGCTTCATGTACCACTTCAGAGAATGTCGGGTGACCGAAAGTCATCAACTGTAGATCTTCAACTGAAGATACAAACTCAAGCGCGATCATACCTTGGTGTACGATGTCAGACGCAGCAGGTCCAATCACGTGCATACCTAGAAGACGGTCAGTTTTTGCATCAGCAACAAACTTAACGAAACCAGCACCTTCACCCGCAGCTAAAGCACGACCATTCACAGCAAAACCGAATTGACCCGTTTTAACTTCATGACCTTTTTCAGCCGCTTGCTGTTCTGTTAAACCTACCCACGCCGCTTCTGGGTGTGTATAAATTACAGAAATAATGGTGTCATAGTTCACTTGTGCAGCATGACCGTGAATACGTTCCACTGCCATTACGCCTTCTTCCATTGCTTTATGCGCAAGCATTGGACCACGTACCAAGTCACCAATCGCGTATACACCCTCAACCGAAGTTGCACACCAATCGTTGACTTCAACCAAACCACGTTCAGTCAACTTAATGCCTGAATCTTCAGCCAATAAACCTTCAGCGTATGCGCGACGACCTACACAAACGATCAATTTATCGAAAGTTTCAGTTTTGTCTTCACCAGCTTGGTTATATTTAACCGTTACTTCACGACCGTTGATTTCAGTACCGGCAACTTTTGCACCGATACGGATATCCATACCTTGCTTAGTTAACAGTTTTTGGAAGTCTTTTGCCAATGCTTTATCAGCCATTGGCAAGAATGCATCCATTGCTTCAAATACAACAACTTCTGCACCTAAACGACGCCATACTGAACCAAGCTCAAGGCCGATTACACCAGCACCAATCACACCTAAACGCTTAGGTACTTCTGGGAATTCAAGTGCGCCAGTAGAATCAACGATTAAGTCTTGATCTACAGGAGCCACTGGAATATTTACAGGCACAGAACCCGTCGCAAGAATCACGTACTTAGGCTCTAAAACTTGAGTTTCACCTTCGTGAGAAACAAATTCTACTTTTTTACCTGCAAGCAGTTTACCCGTACCTTTTAACCACTCGATGCCATTACCTTTAAGTAATTGATCAATACCGCCAGTCAATTGATCTACAACTTTGTCTTTACGAGCCAGCATTTTAGCAAGATCAAACTTCACTTCACCGGTCGTAATACCATGGTCATCTAGATGCTGAACGGTATCTTCATAACGATGTGAAGAATCAAGTAAAGCTTTAGACGGGATACAACCCACGTTTAAACAAGTACCGCCTAAAGATGGTTTACCTTTATGAATACGTTTTTCAATACACGCAACTTTGTAACCAAGTTGAGCTGCACGAATTGCTGCTTCGTAGCCGCCCGGGCCACCACCAATTACGACTAAATCGAATTGAGACATGTTTATCTCCAATTAACCCCCCTTTAATCCCCCTTTTCCAAAGAGGGATCTTCCCCTCTTTTTTAAGAGGGGTTAGGGGAGATTTTTAATGAATAAATTACAGATCAAGGATCAGACGTGCTGGCTCTTCTAACAATTCTTTGATTGTTACAAGGAAACCGACTGCTTCTTTACCATCGATTAAACGGTGGTCATAAGATAGTGCAAGGTACATCATTGGCAAGATTTCTACTTGACCATTCACCGCCATCGGACGTTCCTGGATTTTGTGCATACCCAGAATCGCAGTTTGTGGCGTATTTAGAATTGGTGTAGAAAGCAATGAACCGAAAGTACCACCATTAGTAATGGTGAATGTACCGCCAGTCATATCTTCGATACCCAGTTTACCGTCACGTGCCTTGCCAGCATATGCACGGATGCCGTTTTCAACTTCAGCATAGTTCATGCGGTCTGTATCACGAAGTACAGGAACCACTAAACCACGCTCAGATGAAACTGCAACACCGATGTCGTAGTAACCGTGATAAACAATGTCATCGCCATCAATTGAAGCATTTACCGCTGGGTAACGTTTAAGTGCTTCAGTCGCTGCTTTAACGAAGAATGACATGAAGCCAAGACGCGCACCATGACGCTTCTCGAATGCATCTTTGTATTGAGCACGCATTTCCATGATTGGTTTCATGTTCACTTCGTTGAACGTGGTCAACATTGCAGTTTCTTGAGTCGCTGCAAGTAAACGTTCAGCAACACGCTTACGAAGACGAGTCATAGGAACACGTTTTTCGATACGCTCGCCCACTGCAACGCTTAAAGGTTGCGCTGCAGGTGCTGCCGGTTTCGCTTGATGATTTGCCACATCTTCTTTCGTGATGCGACCGCCACGGCCTGTACCTGCAACGTCAGCAGCTGCAACACCAGATTCAGTCAATGCTTTACGCACTGCTGGAGCCTGATCCTGTACTTGTTGACGTTCAACGATCGGTGCATTACCCGCTTCAGTTTGCGCAGCAGCTTGTTCAACTTTCTCTTCAGACTGAACTGCTTGAGTTTGCGTAGCGCCAGAAACAGCACCTTCTTCAAACTGTGCAATGACTTCAGCTGAAAGAACAGTATCGCCTTCACCTTTAATAATAGATGCAAGTGTACCGTCTGCAGGAGCAACAACTTCTAAAACAACTTTATCAGTCTCAATATCGCAGATCACTTCATCACGTGACACTGCTTCACCTGGTTGTTTGTGCCAAGTTGCGATCGTACCGTCCGCAACTGACTCTGGGAATACCGGTGCTTTAATTTCGGTTGCCATTACTTAGAATCTCCTGGATTATTCAGCGTCGATCGCAAGCGCGTCGTTGATGAGCTGAGCTTGTTGTTTTGCATGCAAATATGGTGAACCACATGCCGGTGCAGCAGAAGCTTCACGGCCTGCATAGCTAATACGTACTTGTTTACCCGCTTTCATCACGTCGTCATATAGACGCGGTGCGATGAACAACCAAGCGCCTTGGTTCTTCGGTTCTTCTTGCGCCCAAACAAGTTCTTTAACGTTTGGATATTGCGCAAGCACTTCTGCCAGGCGTTTTTCTGGGTATGGATATAATTGTTCAATACGTACAATTGCAGTGTTGTTCAATTCTTTTTCACGACGTTTTTCAACTAGGTCGTAATACACCTTACCACCACACAGTACCAGACGGGTTACATCTGACTTGTTGATGTTGTCTACTTCATCAATCACGGTTTGGAATGTACCGTTTGCAAGCTCTTCAAGGCTAGATACAGCAAGCTTGTGACGAAGTAAAGATTTCGGCGAAGTAACAATCAATGGCTTACGGATTGGACGAATCGCTTGACGACGTAATGCGTGGAAAATCTGCGCAGGCGTGGTCGGTGTGATGACTTGCATGTTGTCTTCAGCACATAGCTGCAAGAAACGTTCCAAACGTGCAGATGAATGTTCTGGACCTTGACCTTCAAAACCGTGTGGAAGAAGCATAGTTAAGCCACATACACGTTCCCATTTGGTTTCACCAGATGAAATGAACTGGTCAATTACAACCTGTGCACAGTTTGCGAAGTCACCGAATTGCGCTTCCCAGATGATCAAACTCTTAGGAAGAGTCGTCGCATAACCATATTCAAATGCCAATACAGCCATCTCTGACAGTAATGAGTCATAGATTGCGGTACGCGGCTGGTTTTCTTTCAGGTTACACAGTGGAAGATAAGTTGAACCATCTACCTGGTTATGCAGTTTTGCATGACGGTGTGAGAAAGTACCACGACCTACGTCTTCACCCGTTAAACGAAGCAAGTAACCATCATCTAGTACAGTTGCATACGCCAGAGTTTCAGCAGCACCCCAGTTCAGTGGCATTTCGCCCGTTTGCATTTTCAGACGGTCATCAATCACTTTTGCAACTTGACGCTGCATTACGAAGCCTTCAGGAAGCTCACGCATTTTCTTGCCAAGCTCTTTCAGACGTTCGATTGGGAAAGTTGTATCCCACTCGTCTGTGTACTCATGACCTAAATAAGGTGTCCAGTCCACAAACATTTTTTTGTTTGGTTCAAGTACCAGTGCATTGGCAACATGATTACCCGCTTCCAGGTCTGCACGATAGTTTTCAACCATTTGATCTGCACTTGCGCGATCAAGAACACCCTGCTGTACCAGCTGATCCGCATAAAGCGTACGCGTGGTCGCTTTCTTGTTAATCACTTGATACATCATTGGTTGAGTTGCAGCTGGCTCATCCGCTTCGTTATGACCACGACGACGGTAGCAGAACATGTCAATCACAACGTCTTTGCGGAAAGTATGACGGAAGTCATGTGCCAATTGTGAAATGAACACCACAGCTTCAGGATCATCACCATTCACATGGAAGATCGGTGCCTGAATCATTTTTGCGATGTCAGTACAGTATTCTGTAGAACGTGCGTCACGTGGATCAGACGTCGTGAAACCAACCTGGTTGTTAATTACAATGTGCACTGTACCACCCACGGTATAACCGCGAGTTTGTGACATCTGGAAAGTTTCCTGGTTAACGCCCTGACCTGCAAATGCAGCATCACCGTGTACGATTAGTGGCAATACGTCATCGCCGCCAATGTCTTTACGACGTACTTGACGTGCACGTACTGAACCTTCAACCACAGGGCCAACGATTTCAAGGTGTGACGGGTTAAACGCCAATGCCAAGTGAACTTCGCCACCTGGAGTCATCACGTTTGAAGAGAAGCCTTGGTGATACTTAACGTCACCAGAACCTTTCTTGTGAATAGATTTACCTTCGAACTCACCAAACAGGTCAGCCGGGTTCTTACCCATGATGTTAACAAGAAGGTTTAAACGGCCGCGGTGAGGCATACCGATCACAACTTCTTTACAGCCTACAGAACCTGCACGCTGAATAATTTCGTTGACCATCGGGATGAATGCTTCACCACCTTCAACGCCGAAACGTTTGGCACCAACGAATTTATTACCAAGATATTTTTCTAGGCCTTCAGCCGCAGTTAAACGCTCAAGGACATGTTTCTTTTGATCAGCATTGAAGCCATATTGACCGCGTGCACTTTCTAGACGTTGTTGAATCCAACGTTTTTCTTTGGTGTCCACGATGTGCATGTATTCAGCACCGATTGAACCACAGTAAGTGGCTTCCATTGACTGAACCATTTCAGCCAAAGTCGCTTCTTCTTTACCGATCGCCAGGTTACCAGTATTGAATACTGTGTCTAAGTCAGACTGAGTCAAACCATGCGCAGCAAGATCTAGATCAGGCACAACTTCACGCTTCGCCAAACCTAATGGATCCAGTTTTGCTTTCTGGTGGCCACGGTTACGGTACGCAGCAATCAGCTGTAGCACGCCAATTTGACGACGTTCATGCTCTGAGCTGACTGTCGACTGAACAATAGGCTGAATACGGCTTGAATTGCGACCTAAAAGTAGGAATTGCTCACGTACATTACTGTGTGGTTGATCACCTTTTGGGAATTTATCGAAGTACGCTCTCCAGTCAGCACCCACTGAGTCTGGAGCAGTCAGATACTGCTCATAAAGTTCTTCAATATACGCTGCACTATCAGCGGAAAGTTCAGTGTCAAGACGCAGAGCGTCAGCAACTTCTTGCATTTGTGGACCCATTTCCTATTGCAAAAACATTTTCAGGATGCTTTTTAAGCAAAACCCAGGATTATTAGCATCAAATTGGTAATATGATACTAGTCCCCCATAAGGCATAAGCCATGAGGCGTTATCACCACACCAAGAAAATCTTGATATGTTTAATGAACAATAACGCCCCTCAGCGGCATCATCACTCATTGAATACCCGATCGAAACCGGGCAATTTTTTGCAAATCGACTTAGAAAAAAGCAAGCATTAACAAAGATTTTTTCTAAAGCGACTCGGGTCTACCTTTATATACCAGTCCCTGATTATGCAGTGTTTAAAAAATGTACCTGGCGTGGCATTTTTTAAACGTAGTCATGGGCTAAATGCTAACATGATCTCAACTTTTCAATTGATTTTTTTGACACATACCTTCCATAAATTGGCTAAATACAGTTCTGATATTTTACTCTAATATATGGTGCTTTATCTCAAAAATAGATTCAATGTAGACTTAAGTCCTAAGCATTTCCGATAAATAAAAAGAGAGCAAACCTTTCAATCCACTCCCTCCCTAAATTTCCGTTATATAATAACATCGTTCTTGCTATTTTTCAGGTCAGTTTTACATCTAAAAATCATAAATACCCAAAATAATCACATGTTCTTCTTATATGGCGCTCAAAGCCAATATCCACTTCCCCACTATTTCACTCAACTTTATACATTTTAAGTATAGTATCTTTATTTTTATCTTATGATTTTTTAATTTTTCCAATAGCTTGCATAAAAAAAGCACACCTGAAGGTGTGCTTTTTTCTAAACTGCCAAGAGCAGCCTATTAGCCTGCCATATCTAAAAGCATATTACGGATGTGACCGATTGCTTTCGTTGGGTTCAAGCCTTTAGGACATACAGATACACAGTTCATGATGCCTTTACAACGGAACAAGGAGAATGGGTCGTCTAGACGAGCCAAACGCTCTTGTGTTCCAGTATCACGCGAGTCAATGATGAAGCGGTAAGCATTCAACAATGCTGAAGGACCCAAGAACTTGTCCGGGTTCCACCAGAATGACGGGCATGAAGTTGAACAGCATGCACATAGAATACATTCATATAGACCATCAAGATGCTCACGCTCTTCAGGAGACTGTAAACGTTCCTTAGGAGGCGCAGGCTGGTTGTTGATCAAGAATGGATGGATCTTGTTGTACTGATCATAGAACTGGTTCATATCAACCACCAGATCTTTCACTACAGGAAGACCAGGCAATGGACGAACAGTAATTTCATTTGGTAAATCGTTCAGGTTCCAAAGACACGCCAAACCATTTTTACCATTGATGTTCACGCCATCAGAACCACAAATACCTTCACGACATGAACGACGGAACGTTAAAGTTTCGTCCTGTACTTTCAATGCAAGAAGTGCATCAAGCAACATACGGTGCTTATCAGTCAGTTCAAGTTTGAAAGTTTGCATGTACGGTGCTTTATCCTTGTCAGGATCGTAGCGGTAGATATGAAATGTACGAGTACCTCTACTCATCTGAATTCTCCTGATTAGAATGTACGTGGTTTAGGTGGAATCGCGTCAACCGACAATGGACGGTAACGAACTGGCTTGTACTCTAAACGGTTGTCCGCAGAGAACCATAAAGTGTGCTTCATCCACTCATCATCACGACGACCATATGGGTATTCAGCATGGTCTGGAGACTCCTCAAAGTCTACAACCGTATGTGCACCACGGCATTCTTTACGAGCAGCAGCTGAAATAAGCGTTGCTTTCGCAACTTCATACAAGTTTTCAACTTCAAGTGCTTCAATACGTGCAGTGTTGAATACTTTAGATTTGTCTTTCAAGTGAATATTGCGTACGCGCGGTTCAATTGCAAGAATCTGCTTCACACCTTCGTCTAGAAGCGCAGATGTACGGAATACACCAGCGTGGTCTTGAACGATGTCACGGATTGCATCAGCAACGTCTTGAGCATTCTCACCTGTAGTCGATTCGTCAAGTTTACGAATACGTTCAACAGTTTCTTGAAGCACAGTTGTTGGAAGTGGCTCATATTCGCCATCGTGCTGTTTAGTCACATATTCAATGATATGTTGACCAGCAGCCTTACCAAATACAACCAAGTCAAGCAATGAGTTGGTACCTAGACGGTTCGCACCGTGTACAGATACACATGAACATTCACCGATTGCATAGAAGCCTTTTACTGGCTTAGCAAAGTCACGACCTTCGGCATTTGTAGAGTAAACGTCGGTGTCTTTATTGTAGTTAGCAACAAGCGCTTCAGTTTCAGGAGACTCAGGAACAACCACCTGACCATGAATATTCGTTGGAATACCACCCATTTGGTAATGGATTGTTGGTACTACAGGAATTGGCTCTTTAGTGATGTCAACGTTCGCGAATTTCTTGCCAATCTCGAATACAGATGGAAGACGTTTCATGATTGTGTCAGCACCCAAGTGCGTCATATCAAGCAGGATGTAATCGCCCTTAGGCCCACAACCACGACCTTCTTTGATCTCTTGGTCCATAGAACGTGATACGAAGTCACGTGGCGCCAAGTCTTTCAAAGTTGGAGCATAACGTTCCATGAACGGTTCGCCGTCTTTGTTACGAAGGATTGCACCTTCACCACGACAACCTTCAGTCAACAATACGCCTGCGCCAGCAACACCCGTTGGGTGGAATTGCCAGAATTCCATATCTTGTAATGGAATACCTGCACGAGCCGCCATACCAAGACCGTCACCAGTGTTGATATAAGCGTTTGTAGATGCGCGATAAACACGACCAGCACCACCAGTAGCGAATAAAGTCGCTTTTGCTTGGAATACTGCAATTTTACCAGTTTCCTGGTCAATTGCTGTAACACCTAAAACGTCGCCTTTTTCGTTACGGATCAGGTCAAGCGCAATCCATTCTACGAAGAATTGAGTGCCCATTTTCACGTTGCTTTGATAAAGCGTGTGAAGAAGTGCGTGACCGGTACGGTCGGCAGCAGCACATGCACGTGGCACAGCTTTTTCACCGTAGTTCGCTGAGTGACCACCGAATGGACGTTGGTAAATTGTACCATCAGCGTTACGGTCGAATGGCATACCTAGGTGTTCAAGTTCATAAACCACTTGAGGCGCTTCACGAGTCATGAACTCGATTGCGTCTTGGTCACCTAACCAGTCCGAACCTTTAACGGTGTCATAGAAGTGGTAGTGCCAGTTATCTTCTTGCATGTTACCAAGAGATGCACCAATACCACCCTGCGCTGCAACAGTGTGCGAACGAGTTGGGAATACTTTAGTCAGAACCGCAACTTTCAAACCAGCTTGAGCAAGTTGGTAAGACGCACGCATACCTGAACCACCACCACCAACGATGACAGCATCGAAAGTTTCATGCGGAATATTTGTGTAATCTTCTTTAGGGTTTATAGCGCCCATGATTGTTTCCTATCAATTCGCCCAAAAAATCTGGATCGCCCAGATTGCATATGCAAGTACAGCAATGATTACTGCTGAAGTCAGTACAAGGCGTAAACCTGAAGCTGAAGGACCCATTTGACGAGTAGTCACATAATCCGTGAATACCTGCCACATGCCAATCCATGCGTGTGCCACAAGAGATAAGACCGCCAATAAAGACATGATCTTCATTGGAACTGTCATCATAAAGCCGTACCACTGTTCAAAGTTGAAACCACCATTCAGTAGAATCCAACCCAGTACAACAACGGTATAAACAGCTAGAACTACAGCACTGACACGTTGGAGAAACCAATCGCGAGAACCTGAACCTGTTAAACCAGTAGCGCTTTTCATTAGAGTACGATCCATACAAATGCTGCAACAATACCGATTGCAGACAAGATTAATGCGATAGTAGATGCAACACGGCCACTTTCTAGTTCTTCAGCAACGCCAATGTCAGCAAGTAAATGCTTAACACCCGCAATAAAGTGAAAAATCAAGCCGGCGACAAATACCCATACAATAAAGCGAACAATGAAACCGTTAAAGATTTCTTGAACTTGCGCAAAACCTTCAGGCGAAGACAATGACTTGTCTAAAATCCATAGAAGGACCGGTACGAGTAAGAATACGATAACACCTGAAAGACGGTGTAGAATTGATGCAATAGCCACGGGTGATTTTAAGTTTACTTCTAAAACTTGACCCATGGACAAATTGACAGGTCTGTTGCTTTTCACAGCGGGCATCCTGTAAGTAAAAACTCCATCCGGAGTTTGTTGGAATTAATTCGAAGGAAAGCTGGCATTCTCAGGCAAATACATGCCTAAAATCAAAACGACACTGAATTATAAAACGTGAACTATTAAAATACAAACAGCTGAATTTGGCTTTTTGGAGAAAAAACCATTAAATAAGAATCATTAACAATAATAAGTCAGGATTAATATATTATTCCGCCCTTTCAATTCCTATCTATATGATTGTTTTTAAATAATTAAGATGATCAATTCACTCGGTTTTCAGCCTGCAAGTTCATGTTTGAGTTTTAGACTAAAGACGCACAGTTCCATCACAAATATTATTTAAATCTCTTTCTAATTCAGATTTAAATCAAGCGCCTATATTTAACAGACCAATTACCCGAATTAAACAGCAGCTCACTTATCGAGATATCCTGATGTTAAATAGCGACTTAGTGAATAAGACCATGGGTTTTTCAATCGATTTGAAGTATTTAGATTCAAAAAATCATTCATTTATTTTTATACTGCCCACCTTTGCTGCAAAGTTGGCCATTTATTAAGCTACTTTTTAATCAATTAAACCGAATTCAAAATTCAATTAATTGCTTTTATTTATAATTCTACCTGTGAAATTCAGCTTGGTAAAAACCATGTAAGTTATGAGATTTATATAGTTTTAAGCATATTCACCTTAATCTCTCACTATTTTCGCCCGCATTTCTTGCTACGAAAAAACGCTTACAAATGCCCCAGACAGTCTATTTTTTTCTGCACCTCTGCATCAATTTGACTTATTATAGAGGTTTGATGCTGTGATTTTACTGAACTTTTTATACTGAGCGAATGTGACTAAACCGCTGTGCGGCCGTCATTTTTTCATCCATAAGTATAATTGACAAAATTTCAGTACTCACTAATCTTATAGCAAATTTTTGATCCGTCCGTTTTGTGCATTAAAAGATTGATAGACAAAGCGGATATACATTCACCAGGACAGGAGATCTATTGAATGTCTGAAGCAACTGGCAAGAAAGCCGTTTTACAGCTTGATGGCAAAGAAATTGAACTACCAATTTACAGCGGCACATTGGGCCCAGATGTAATCGACGTTAAAGATGTGTTGGCTGCAGGTCACTTTACTTTTGATCCTGGTTTTATGGCGACAGCTGCGTGCGAGTCTAAAATCACGTTCATCGATGGTAACAAAGGTGTACTTTTACACCGTGGCTACCCAATCGATCAATTGGCGACTAAAGCTGATTACTTGGAAACTTGCTATTTATTGTTAAATGGCGAACTTCCAACTGCTGAGCAAAAAGAAGAATTTGACGCTAAAGTACGTAACCATACGATGGTTCACGATCAAGTTAGCCGTTTCTACAATGGTTTCCGTCGTGATGCGCATCCTATGGCGATCATGGTCGGTGTGGTTGGTGCGTTGTCTGCGTTCTATCACAACAACCTTGACATCGAAGATGTGAACCACCGTGAAATCACTGCGATTCGTTTAATCGCGAAGATTCCTACGCTGGCGGCTTGGAGCTACAAGTACACCATCGGTCAACCGTTCGTTTACCCACGTAACGACCTTGGTTATGCAGAAAACTTCCTGCACATGATGTTTGCTACGCCTGCAGATCGTGATTACAAAGTTGATCCAATCCTTGCAAAAGCAATGGACCGTATCTTCACTCTGCATGCTGACCATGAACAAAATGCGTCTACGTCTACAGTACGTTTAGCTGGTTCTACTGGTGCTAATCCGTATGCATGTATCGCTGCGGGTATCTCTGCACTTTGGGGCCCTGCTCACGGCGGCGCGAACGAAGCTGTTCTTAAGATGCTTGATGAAATCGGCTCTGTAGAAAACGTTGCTGGCTTCATGGAAAAAGTGAAAACTAAAGAAGTTAAACTAATGGGCTTCGGTCACCGAGTTTACAAAAACTTCGATCCACGTGCGAAAGTAATGAAAGAAACTTGTGACGAAGTTCTTGGTGCACTTGGCATCAATGATCCACAGCTTGCATTGGCTATGGAACTTGAACGTATCGCACTTTCTGACGAATACTTCATCAAGCGTAACCTTTACCCGAACGTAGACTTCTACTCAGGTATCATCCTTAAAGCGATTGGTATCCCGACTGAAATGTTTACTGTGATCTTCGCGCTTGCACGTACTGTTGGCTGGATCAGCCACTGGTTAGAAATGCACAGCGGTCCTTACAAGATCGGTCGTCCTCGTCAGCTTTACACTGGCGAAGTTCAACGCGATATCGTTCGTTAATTCGAACCGCGTCGAAAGACTTAAAAAAACCACCCGCCTGGGTGGTTTTTTTAGTGCTGACAAAAGCCTACAAAAAATTGACCTGAAACGTTTTAAAATTAGCATATCAAAATCATATTCACGGATTAAGTCACCTAAAAACAGGATATATATTGAATGCTGTTGTATTTTCTGCCCTTTATCTTGAGACTGGTTCGTTTTGAACAGTTTAAGTGCCGCAGTTTAACGCCTGGTGAAATCAAAATTTCCCAACAAGTATTTGGCAACCTGATCGATTATTCCCGCGTTAAAATCATGAATCACCCTTACCTGCCCTGGCAATCCAAACATGTCATTATGGCGCCCAGTGGCTATATACATGTACGCAATTTAAATTATCGGGAAGATTATTCGCGCGAGAGTTTATCTTATCAGGCGCTATTTATTCATGAGATGGCACATATTTATCAACATCAATGCCGGATCAATGTGCTTTTAAAAGGGGCATTTTTACAAAGTGCTTATTTTCTCAGCTTAGGAAAATATAATCCGTACAAATATCAATTTAATCCCAACAAATCATTTTCGACCTACAATATTGAACAACAAGGCGATATTGCCCGGGATATTTTTCTAAAAAAAATCCCGAATATTATTTTAAATCCACCAATAAACAGATGATATTTAATCAGTTTAATTCTAAGCAATATAGATAAGGCATATTTTAAAAACTTAAATTTCGACTTCAGTCTTTAAATCTATATACGCATAGATGCATAAAAAATCAGCATATTTTCTAATTTTAGATAATAACTTTTTCACTCAATGGCTGTTCTGCTAAATCAGCTCTAGCTTATCGATAAAATTTCGATAAAATAAGCCGGTATGATTATTTTGCATCGCACATTAAGGTTCAATGATCATGCGATAAAAAGTTTTTTTATTTAAGCCATTTGGCATTTTATGAATATCGAAGTGCACTCAACTGGATAATTAGAATTATAAAAATCAGTAATTTAGTGTATCAACCTATAGGAATAGGATTTACTTGGAATGAAAAGTTTTAAAATTGCGATTGCTCAATTCTCTCCACATGTGGGCAATCTGGATGCAAATACGCAAAAAATGATTGATCTGGCCAATCAGGCTAAAAAAGATAAAGCGGATCTGATTATCTTTCCTGAACTTTCAACGCTGGGCTATCCTGCAGAAGACTTATTAATTCGCCCAAGCTTGGTGAAACGCACCAAAGCGGCTTTTGAAAAACTGACTGAAGTAAAAGATATTGTCATGGTCTTTGGTTTTGTTAATCAAACTGAAGATGGTCAACGCTATAACTCGGCTGCTGTCATGAAAGATGGCGAAGTACTGGGTGTTTATAACAAGCAGGTGTTGCCAAACTATGGTGTATTTGATGAAAAGCGTTATTTTGGCGAAGGTCATCAGCATCTGGTATTTGAGTATCTTGGACATAAATTTGGCGTACTGATCTGTGAAGATGTCTGGTCTTTGGCCACTGTTCAGCAACTGACAAAATTAAATATCGACACAGCTTTGGTACTGAATGCATCGCCATATGAAGTGGGTAAACCACAACATCGCATTGAAACCATGGCGGCCTTGGTCAAACAGCTGAATATCAATCTGGTGTACTGCAACCAGGTCGGTGGTCAGGATGACCTGATCTTTGACGGCACCAGCTTTGTGCTCAACAAATCTGGTGAGGTGGCTTTACAGGCACCAACTTTCCAGGAAAATCTGGCAATTGCAGAATTTAATGCTGAACAGCTGCAATTCAGCAAAGGCGCAATTGCACCTGCCTTAGACACCATGGCTGAGATTTATCAAAGTCTGGTCATGGCCACACGTGATTATGTACAGCGCTCTGGCTTCCCAGGTGTGATTCTGGGACTGTCTGGCGGCATTGACTCTGCCCTGACTCTGGCGATTGCTGTAGATGCGCTTGGTGCAGACAAAGTTCAGGCTGTGATGATGCCTTATACTTACACCGCACAAATCAGTGTCGAAGATGCAGCGGCTCAGGCCAAAAATATGGGCGTGACTTTCGGTATTGCCGAAATCAATCCAGTGGTAAGCGGCTTTATGCAGGTGCTGTTCCCATTCTTTGGTAATGTTCCAGTCGATGCCACCGAGGAAAACCTGCAAGCACGTTCACGTGGCACCTTATTGATGGCCCTATCTAATAAATTCGGTAATCTGGTGTTGGCAACCGGTAATAAATCTGAACTAGCTGTCGGTTATTGCACCCTGTATGGCGATATGGTCGGTGGTTATGCGGTTCTGAAAGATGTGTATAAAACCATTGTGTTTGAACTGGCGAAATATCGTAACAGCATTTCAGAAACTCCGGTGATTCCAGAACGTGTGATTACCCGTCCGCCTTCAGCAGAACTGCGTCCGGATCAGGTCGATCAAGACTCTTTGCCTGCTTATGACATTCTGGATGCGATCTTGTATTCGTATATTGAAGAAGACATGAGCCAAGACGATATCATTGCCAAAGGCTTTGACGCTGAAGTGGTGAAGAAAGTGATTCGTCTGGTTGATATCAATGAGTACAAGCGCCGCCAAGGTGCCATTGGGCCACGTATCAGTTCACGTTCTTATGGCCGTGAGCGTCGTTATCCAATCGTAAATGGCTGGAAAGCAGGTAGCTAAATTCTGCTCTCAATGATGTAAATCAGAATCGCCCAAGGAATGCTTGGGCGATTTTTTTTTATGCGGCAATAAAAATGAAGATTAGCCCAATATTAAAAAAGTGATGTTTTGAGAAATCTGAAAAAATTAGTGGATGCTTCAAATATTTTTTATAGTTTGCAGTACTTTTTAAAAGACAAAAAAAGAGACCAAGCTGAGAGCTTGGTCTTTTAAAATGGTGGCTATGACGAGACTTGAACTTGTGACCCCCGCATTATGAGTGCGGTGCTCTAACCAACTGAGCTACATAGCCGTAAACTGTGTGCGCATTATCGTAATTTCAGCTTCTATCGTCAAGCATTTTAAAACACAAATGTTCAGTCTTTATGCAAATACGAAATAAACTTTTAAATTTTAAACAAAAAAGGTTTTTTTAGTATGTAATTCACGCATTCATAGCACCCTTTAATTCTTCGAGGATTCATCAAATGTATAAAATCAAAATATCTATTTTACTCATTGGCCTTTCAAGCCTGAGTGCCTGCCAGATCATCTCGCCTATTTTCGTAGATTATAATGGCGTCAGACGTGATGTGGCACAGTGGATTAATCAGCAGCAACTGATGAGCATGCAGCAAAAACGATCTTTGGCACAACTCAGCAGAGCACAGCAGAAAATCGAGCGCTATCCGGAATATGAGCAGCCTCAACGACTGGCGGTAACCCGGGAAAATCAGATTGCATTACATTGTGCGCGTTTACATGTGACAGAACATAAAATCCAGCAGCTACAGCAAAAAATTTATGCAGGTGAAACTCAAACAATTTTAAATCGCTATGAACAGCTGTCACCGCAAATAAAATTAGACCCGACATCTATTCGATGTGATTAATCACTGTCTTAGGCTATCACATTAATTACATATAAATTATTAACTTAGGCTAAATAAATCACCCAATTAAACAGCTCTAAACAGGTGCTTCATTTTTTAATCTATTAGACATTATACCTATGTATTTACTTGGTTTTATTTTTATACAATACAGGCTATGATCAAAGTATAAACAACTATTCGTACCCGGTTTAACGCGTCATAATTTTATAACTCTAAATTCCCCTTAGGAGAATTCTAATGCCTTTTGAACATATTTTAGTACCTGTTGACGGTTCAGAAACATCGTATGCTGCAGTGGATAAAGCTGTAGAAATTGCCAAAGCATTTAACAGTAAAGTCACAGTGGTTCAGGTGCTGGCGCTGGACCCTTATATCGCTGCGGAATATATCTCTGCGGCACAAACCAATGACCTGATTGAACGTGCCCGCACTTCCATCCTAAAAACGCTGGATGAAGCCAAAGCAAAATTCTCTGGTGCCGGTGTTGAAGTGGATACACAGCTCCTTGAGGGTCAGGTAATTTATAGCGAGATTGTCAAAGCAGCTAAAGATTTAAATTCTGACCTGATCGTGATTGGTTCTCATGGCCGTACTGGCTTCAAAAAACTGTTCCTTGGCAGCGTAGCGCAAAGCATTCTCGGCCAAGCGGATATTCCAGTAATGGTGATTCGCAACTAAATCATCTTTAAAATCCCCACTTTTCACCAAGTGGGGATTTTTATATCTCTACTCGACCATCCCATTGATAGCGTTTTAAATCCACTCGATCACCTCTAAAACAAATTCCTTCCTGCATGAGTTTTTGCTGCTGAATATTCTGGCCATGTTCGTCCAGTTGCTTCAGACTGATTTTCGCTTGGGCATTGATCACCCGATACCAGGGAATATTAGTGTCCGATTCTAGATGACTTAATACTCGCCCGACCAATCGCGCATGTTTGGGTAAACCTGCCAGTCTGGCAATCTGTCCGTAGGTGGCGACTTTGGCATATGGAATCTGATTGACCACAACCAAAATCATTTCTGTCATTTCCTGATTGGCTGAACTTGTCTGGGTCATTTTCATCTCATTAATAGCTCATTTAAATAAAAGATCACACCTCAACCTATCCACAAAAAGCTAGATGAAAATAATCAAGCCTGATGAAATACGCTAACCCAAGCGATCTCAGCTCACTAACAACAAATCCATAGCATATTGAGATTCTAAGTTTTAACTTTAGAAATTATCCGGATTTTCTAAGCGTTTTACTTCCTGAACCTTATCTGGATGATGCACCGTGGCGACGCCATCTGCATCTTTCTGATCAATCAGAATCTCTGGCTGAAAGATAGTGATGGTCTCATTTCCTTTGGCATCTTCCCCGACAATATAGCGAAAGCCCTTACGGTTCAACTTGTGGCACATACGTTGATACCAGCCTTTAAAGCCCTGCGTTTCTTCATTGGGATTATAATAAAATGCATTCATCACCGCAGGCAGACCCAAGCCACATACCACACCGGATAATAGCACCACAATAAAGGTATAGCCCACCAGAATACTGCTATAGGCTTCCAGCTGAGGAATATTGGCGACCGCCAGAATTAAGGCCAAAGAAATCCCGCCACGTACTCCGCCCCAAGACAGGATGGTCAAACTACCGTTATAGCTTTTCTTGCTGACTTTTGGGAACATGGCAAAGGCCAGATAGTTGGCTGCAAAACGAGCCAAATGCAGAATCACAAAGGCCACCATCCCGCCCAGAACCAGACTGGTGCTCAAGTCGAGAATAAACAATTCCAGACCGATTAGGGTAAACAGGAATGAATTGATAATTCCCTCAACCGTATGCCAGAAATGATTAACGTCACCAATTTCGGCATCTGCCAGAATTTCTTTCCATTTATTGCCAACAATCAAGCCACCAATCACACAGGCAATTGGCGCGGAAGCATGTGCCAGCAAAGCCACCAGATAGGAACCACAAGCCAGCAAGGCCGTGGTCAGAATCAGAGATTCCATTTCATGTTTGCCGCGCAAAATCCGCAAGATCGCAAAACCGAATCCGAGACCAATCAGCACCGCCACGACAATTTCATAAAGCAAGGTTTGCAGCACTGCCAGTACCGTAAAGTTTTCACCTTGCAGGACATTGAGCAAGGTCATAAATAAGGCAATACACATTGCATCATTAAACAGTGATTCGCCTTCAAGCTTGACGATCAAATGATGCGGTGCGCGAACCGAACTCAATACACCTTTGATGCCGATCGGATCTGTGGCGCCCAAGGCCGCCCCAAGTAACAGCAAAACCAGCAAGTCAACATGCTTACCAATCAGGAACTGATAACCATATAACACCACGCCAAAGAACACGGCACAGAATACTAAAGCCAGACCGGCCAGAATACTGATCGGCCGCCAGTGGTTACGCAAATCTGAGACCTTAAACTTCAGCGCAGATGAAGTCAGGATAAAACAGATCACACCATTGATCAGAAAATCATAGAAATCGACGTGACGAACAGCCTGCTCGATATTGTCAATATTGATGCTAAAGAATGGATTACCATGCAGTAAACTGGCGCCCCACTGCAAAATGAAAACAAAGATTGCAGAGACAATAGGGACACCGATCGCTTGCGGAAAGCCTAAAACGCGCTTATTAAACATGGTCGTGGCAATAGACAGAGCAAAGACCACCGTGAGTAGCTGAAGAAAAAAGAAATTTCCCATTCGGTTTCCTAAAATCGGGCGATATGGAGCACTATGCGCCGAGAGGCGTTGTTAAAATAGAGATTTGAATAGCAAGGTATTCTGGCAAAACAAGTTTAGTCCGCTTTTTTATCGAATTGAGTTAAGTTTCTTTTCAGTATTTTCGAATGATGATTTAACATACAGATCAGCACTCGGCTTTTGCTTTCCCATCATTCTATTTTGAATTTTTCTCCCATGCATCAAACTGTCAAAACCATTTTTCGTCTCTGTTTTGCCAGCGTGATTTTTCTGATCACGTTGTCCTTATGTTTTACCTGCTTTGCTAAAATTCAGGAAATTCTGCAAGCAGAACAGCATTATCAGCAAGCCACCAGCATTCCCTTAAAAAGTACAGCCGGCGAGCAGTATGTATTGGTGTCCAATAACCAGCGACCAGATAATGCCATTTTTATTCTGATTGCAGGAAATGGTTATGTGGCCAAAATCAATTGTGAGCATTACAGCGCTTTATGTAGCGATGAAGACAATCAATCGCATACCCGACAAATCCAGAGCGTTGACTTAATCAAAGCGGGAAATCTGTTCTATATTGAAAAAATCCAGTTCAGAGATAGCCGGACCGGCAAAGCAACTGCTTTAGAATATAACAAACAAGATATTCAGCAGTTTTATCAAAATGACATGAGCAACCTCAAATATACAGTCTTTGCAATTGCCCTGTTTGCTTTGGCTGCCTTATTTGTCAGTATAAAAATATTAAGAAACTTCCAGCGTTTTCTGAATAAATAAAAAAAGGAGCATCTGCTCCATTGCTGTCCCACAATTTTTACAAGAGGAAGCTCATTTAAGCTTCCTCTTGTTTGATGGGGACTTTATCGGGTGAAAATAAAGCTTTTAAGGTTTTTATTTCAAATAAATTCACTTGAATTATTCTGAGTAAGCGCTGAACTGTCCAGCCTTTTTTCCCTAAATGTTGAGCGAAACTTACCAGTAAATAGGCG
>NZ_JBBCWZ010000047.1:0-24941 GCF_037145695.1 Acinetobacter sp. USHLN143 | reverse complement strand
GAGTCGTTCTCGCTGTTCTAAACTAAGTGGTACAGAAACAATTCTAGGCATGTGTGAACATCTGTTAACTAAAAAAACCTTTTCGCATCATTAGTTATTTTTGTCAACTTATGAGATTTGGATACCACAGCAAAAAGCCCTATCGAGTAATAGGGCTTTCGTTCAAAACAGAGGGTAACTGTTTGAGTTGTTTTGCTTAGGCATTCTTATTGTTAAATTGATTGCCTTGGCATTTGGTACACGGTGGTAAACGATCAGTACCAATTTCTAAGTAGGTGCGGTGTCCGCATTGAACACAAAAATAGAAGCCTGTTCCGGGTTTTTCGCCAGCAGTAACCATCTTTGTTCTCCATGGTTTTAGAAATGGTCTATCTAGTATAACCCTCTAGTGATGAATGTCTATTGTCCATTTTTGTAAATGATGATGGCATTTGGGCAAAGTAGTATTTCTAATTATTATTCAATAACTCATTAATTAAGTGATAATTTATTATTTTTTTCAAGTTAACTAGGGTGTGTCCTCATTTGGCTTTGCACCAAATAAATATACAGGCTATACGAATCATAGATTTATAATTGCGTGCCAGTTTATCAAATCGAGTTGCAATAGCACGGAAATGTTTTAATCTCGCAAAAGCATTTTCAACTAAATGTCTTAATTTATATAGATATTTATCAAATTCCTTATTCGATCTCTTACTGTTTGATCTCAATGGAATAATGGGAATCATATTCTTGTTCTTGGCATATATTCTAATGTGCTCAGCATCATACCCCTTATCAGCAATGAGATAAGTTGCCTCGTCTACCGTATCAATCAGTTGTTTTGCAACTTGACTGTCGTGGACGTCACCCCCAGTGATTTTAAAATCAATCGGTAATCCATTCGCGTCGGTTGCAAGATGTATTTTTGTTGTTCGTCCACCACGTGATTGTCCAATTGCTCTTTCGAAACCATGCCGAGCTCCACTTGCATGTTGATGCACGCGTATGTAACTTCCGTCAATGAATACCCATTCTTGATCCAAGACGCCTCGTAATCTAAAAAAAATTTATCCCACAATCCCTTGCTTGCCCAACGATTAAAGCGATTGTAAGCAGTTTGCCAAGGACAAAATTCTTGGGGAATATCACGCCATGTGGCGCCTGTACGCAGTTTCCATAAGATCGCTTCCATGATATTTCTACTATTCTTTGAACAGTAACAACCGTGTAATCGCATAGTATCTTGAATTTGCTGCCAGATATCATCGGTGAGAAGAGTACGTGCCATTGAAAAAATATAGAAATCAAAAGAGCTTAAAGGAGGATTTTAAGTATTTAAAACCAATTTTTCAAATGAGGACACGCCTTAGTTTAATAACATTGAGATAAGTGATGCATAAGGTCAAGTATAGCGCAGTGCGTTAATACAAAATTATCGCCATAGCCATATGAAATTTTATATTCCCTTAAAGTTATAGACGTCTTTAATCATTGAGGAAGCTCAATTGCTTAAGTTTAAAAAGAAAAGTACCTGTTTGTATTTTCTTGATAAAGACATTAATGCTCTAAATAAAAACCCCACTTCACAGTAGGGTCTTTTTTAAACAATATCAACAACTTTAATCCACTCCAACCCTCCTTAAAAAAGTAGGGAGTTCCCCTCTTTTTCAAAGAGGGGCTAGGGGTGATTAAAAAAAAGATTAAGCCACATTCCCTTCCAAGAAATCCTGTGCAAAGCGCTGTAATACCCCACCCGCTTCATACACATGTACTTCTTCTTCAGTGTCTAAACGGCAAGTGACTGGCACTTCAATAATCTGGTTCTTACCATCATCGGTTGAACGCTCAACCACCAAAGTCAACGTCGAACGTGGCGCAATATTACCAATCACGCTATACAGCTCTGTACCATCAAGACCTAAAGTCTTACGATCTGTACCCGGCTTAAACTCAAGCGGCAATACCCCCATACCGACCAGGTTGGTACGGTGAATACGCTCAAAACCTTCTGCTACAATCGCTTCTACACCCGCCAGACGTACACCTTTTGCTGCCCAGTCACGACTCGAACCCTGACCATAATCCTTACCGGCAATAATAATCAACGGTTGTTTACGGTTCATGTAGATCTCAATCGCTTCCCACATCCGCATCACTTCACCTTCAGGTTCCACACGTGCTTTCGAACCCTGTTTGATGGTGCCATCAGAACGTACCACCATTTCATTAAACAGTTTCGGATTGGCAAATGTTGCACGTTGCGTAGTCAAGTGATCACCGCGATGCGTTGCATAGGAGTTAAAGTCTTCCTCAGGCACGCCCATTTTTTTCAGGTATTCACCTGAAGCACTGTCTAAAACAATAGCATTCGATGGTGACAAATGATCGGTGGTGATGTTATCGCCCAAGATCGCAAGCGGACGCATATTTGACAAGGTACGCGGTGCAGCCAAAGCCCCTTCCCAATACGGCGGACGGCGAATATACGTACTTTGCGGACGCCAGTCATACAGCGGACTTGTTGCCTTTTCATTCACACCCAAGTCGAACATTGGAATGTAGATTTTTTTGAATTGTTCTGGTTTTACAGCAACTTTTACCAGCGCATCAATTTCTTCATCCGATGGCCAGATATCTTTTAGATAAATCGGGTTGCCATCTTTATCATTTCCTAAAGCATCTTTTTCGATGTCAAAACGAATCGTACCGGCAATCGCATAAGCCACCACTAAAGGCGGTGAAGCCAAGAATGCCTGCTTCGCATATGGATGAATACGTCCATCGAAGTTACGGTTGCCCGAAAGCACCGCTGTTGCATACAGGTCACGGTCGATGATTTCTTGCTGAATCTTTGGATCAAGCGCACCCGACATGCCGTTACAAGTCGTGCATGCATAGGCCACGATACCAAAGCCCAGTTTTTCTAAATCTTTAAGTACACCTGCTTCTTCCAAATACAAAGCAGCCGCTTTAGAACCCGGTGCAAAAGAAGATTTTACCCAAGGCTTACGCATCAAGCCCAGTTCATTGGCTTTACGTGCCAGCAAACCTGCTGCCACGGTATTACGTGGGTTAGATGTATTGGTACAAGAGGTAATCGCCGCGATAATCACCGCGCCATCTGGCACCAAGCCTTCCGCTTCTTGTGCACGAGCTGCTTCTAAATTACCGGCAATGCCTTTTTCTTTCAGGTCAGCCGTAGATACACGTGCATGCGGATTTGATGGCCCTGCAATATTACGTGTCACAGTCGATAGATCGAAACGCAATACACGTGGATATTCCGCTTGGGTCATATTCGATGCCCAAAGACCAATCTCTTTGGCATAAGTTTCTACCAGTTTGACTTGCTCAGGCTCACGGCCGGTCAAGGTCAGATAATCAATCGTGTTCTGATCGATATAGAACATCGCAGCCGTTGCGCCATATTCCGGGGTCATGTTGGAAATCGTGGCACGATCACCGACTGACATGCTGTCAGCACCTTCACCAAAGAATTCTAAATATGCGCCAACCACACGTTCTTTACGCAGGAATTCGGTTAGTGCCAAGACGATATCCGTTGCGGTAATGCCCGGCTTACGCTGACCGACCAATTCCACACCGATAATATCTGGCAGACGCATCCACGATGCACGGCCCAACATCACGTTTTCGGCTTCCAAGCCGCCAACACCAATCGAGATCACGCCCAATGCATCTGTATGAGGTGTATGCGAATCTGTACCAACACAGGTATCCGGGAATGCCAGACCATCACGGTTCTGAATCACCGGAGACATTTTCTCCAAGTTGATCTGGTGCATGATGCCGTTGCCCGCAGGAATCACATCAACATTTTCAAACGCGGTTTTGGTCCATTCAATAAAATGAAAACGGTCTTCATTACGACGGTCTTCAATGGCACGGTTTTTCTCAAAGGCATCCGGATCAAAACCACCAAACTCAACTGCCAGTGAATGATCGACAATCAGTTGGGTTGGTACTACCGGATTGACTTTAGACGGGTCACCGCCCTGATCTGCAATCGCATCACGTAAACCGGCAAGGTCCACCAGTGCCGTTTGTCCCAAGATGTCATGACACACTACACGTGCCGGATACCAGGGAAAATCATGTTCCTGTTTACACTCAATCAGCTGACGTAAAGACTGTTCCAGAATGGCAGGATCACAACGACGCACCAACTGCTCTGCCAGGACTTTAGAAGTATAAGGAAGTTTGGCATATGCGCCTGGCTGAATATCTTCTACGGCCTGTCGCACGTCATAATATTCCAGCTGGGTGGATTGCAGCGGTTTACGGTAGTTGTTGTTCATAAGCTTGCCTGCCCTCGTTTATCTCTATTTTTATTCATCAATAGATATCGATGAGTTACTTTTGTAATAGCAGCATTGTACGCTGCACAAATAGCATTTCCCAAATTTTATATTTTTCAAACACTTAATTATAAAAAATGGTATTTTCGCAAAAATTTGTTACATAGACTTTAGAATTTTTGCTTTAAAGCGGTCTTTTGCTAAAAAAATCTGAATAATTCGCCTTATTCTTTAGTCTTATGTTGCAAAATATTTCTCTATCTTTTTATTTGAATATTAATCTAAACCACTAATATCATTAATAAATAATTAATTTTATGTGCATTTTTTTAAAGATGAAAAAATATAGTCTGATTGGTTTTCATAGGCCTGTCCTGTCGCCGCATTTAGCAAAATTTCAATCCCCTAATTTGGGATAGCAGATTTTCCAAAACTATCAGAAGCTCAGTGTGACGCATGTCACATTATTCGCAATCCTCACATTAAAACAATAACCATAACAGGCAGAACTGAAATGTTGAAAATCGCAATATTCGGAGCTATAGCCGCCATTTTGACGCTCTTAGCTCGCGGTTGGGATGGAACAAAAAATCCATCGCCGCCATCCAATCCCTCTAACCCGTCCCACCCCTCTCATCCCTCATACCCCACACCTCCACCCAAACCCTCACATCCCGTTCCGACCACATCAGACAGCTTGATTAGCAATCCACCCCTGTTACCAAAAAGTGCCAAAGGCAAATATGAGCTGATCGTGGCCTATAAAACCAGCAAACTCTATAACCCCAGAAATGGCTTATGGGATCAGGTGCTGCTGAGAGGCTATCTAACCAAACCCAGTTTATTTGATAAGAAAAAAACTGGTGAATATGTTGAGGATCAATTGGTCGGACCACAGATTCGGGTCAAACAGGGTGAAACCATGGCGGTTAACCTGAATAACCAGCTGCCACCCGAGTCAGAAGCAACTTGTTCAACTCATGTTGAGAATGTCAATGAACCTCACTGCTTTAATACCACCAACCTGCATACCCATGGCTTCTGGGTCAGTCCTCAAGGCAATAGTGATAATGTTTTCCTGAAATTCAAACCTCAGGAAAAATTTGATTATCAGTTCAAAATGGAACCGAATCATCCCGCGGGGACTTACTGGTATCATGCCCATCTGCATGGCTCAACTGCTCTTCAGGTGTCGAATGGCATGGCAGGCCCATTAATTGTTGAAGGCTCAAGAACACCAAAAGTCAAAAATGGCAAAGTCACCTCAACTGGAGATATGGATATTCTCTGGAAAGAAAAAAACAGTTACCCGAACGAAAACATCCTGTTGTTCCAGCAAATCCAATATCGCTGTAGTAATCCCGATCCTAATATCACATTCGCTGTTCCCAATAACTGTGAAGGTGTAGGTATAGGCATGCTGGAAAATTATAATGACCTCGCTGCATTTGCCTCCTGGGGCGACAATAACTACTACACCTCTATCAATGGTAAAATTTTAGGTGAGATCAAAGCAGAACAGAATCAGTTTAACCGCTGGCGCATGATTCATGGTGGTGTACGCGATACCATTGGTTTAATCATTAAGGAAATTCCTAACTCCAGTAAATTTACTGCAGAACAAACCATTAAAGCCTGTACAGTCTATCAGGAGGTAGACAAGAAAGCTGAATTTGAGAAACTGAATAGCCTGAATGTGCATACTATCGCGCAAGATGGCTTGACCATGAATCATGTACAGACCAGAATCCTGTCCGTGTTCCATCCAGGCTATCGTCATGATGCAATGGTCGCCTTTCCGACCACCAATAGATACTGCCTTTTTGACACCAAATTGAATATCGATGATGAAATTAACGCGCCATTACCGAATGTAGGTCCTCAAATTGCTCCAAATCATCGCTTCAATGCCCAACTGCTGGGATGGGTTAATGTAAAAGCAGCCAAAACCAAGGCTCAGACTGCTGCACAGTTCCTGAAAGATCGGGCACAAAAAATTGGTTTAAGCGAAGACCTCCAGAGCCAGTTATCTCAGCTTAATCTTTCTGCGTTTAGTGATCATCCATCACTGATGACGCCGGAAATTGATAAAGTAGTTGCTGCCCAACCAAAACAATATAGTGCTTTTTCGCTCGGCCCCGACCCTAGAACTGGCATATTCAAATTTGGCTTCCGACATAAAAAAGATGGAGATACACTGAGTTTCGGAGATTTCTTTGATGGAGATAGTTCAGTAGATGGCGAATATGTCCGTCAGTTACAAGTTGGACAGACTGATGAATGGGAACTGACCAGCGCTGGTTTTGGTGGTCATCCGTTCCATATTCATGTTAACCCGTTCCAGATTGTTAAAATTTTGAATCCTCAAGGTAAGGATGTCAGTGAGGCAGTAGCCCCAGAAGATCCGGTGAATCCAGTTCTGGATGATGTGCAATACCGTGGCATGAAAGGACAGTTTAAGGACACGCTTTTTGTAAAACAAAACTATACCTATATTGTGCGCAGCCATTACAAGAAATTTGAAGGTGACTTCGTACAGCACTGCCATATCCTCGACCATGAAGATCAGGGCATGATGGAAACCGTACGGGTCTGTGGAGGCAAATTCCCTTGTGATTCGCCATTACCGGCTAGCCATCACCACTAAAGATCTGCTCGCTAAAAGCCAATGATTTCGATTGTTGGCTTTTTTGTTTGCCTCTATTTGATGCTTGCTGCACAATAACTGCATTGATTTATAGTATTCAAACCGGGGCTTATTATGGCAGCGTCTCCTGCTTTTACATTGTTTAGTCTGAATGGTGTAGATGCACAAAAATTCCTTCAAGGTCAGGTGACTTTGAATACTGAAACTTTGGCGGAAAACCAGACACGCTATACTGCAATCTGTAGTCTGAAAGGACGCATCCAATTTGGCTTATGGCTTAAAAAAATCAGTCCGGAAAGCTTTGAAATCGTGAGCATTGCAGATCAGGCTACGGAACTGGCCAATCATATTAAAAAATTTGGCGCCTTTTCAAAAATGAAACTGGAACTGGTCGGTCCGGTTTATCCAGTCATTAATGGCATTCATACTGACTTCGTTACGACTGAAACCGATGCCACCCTTTGGGAGCAGCAAGCCATTGAATCAGGTCAGGCCTGGATCCAGGCGGCTACCGCCAATCTGTTTCAACCTCAGGAATTGCGTTTGCATCAACGCGAAGGCATTCACTATGACAAAGGCTGCTATCTGGGTCAGGAAGTGATTGCGCGCTTATGGTTTAAAGCCAAGCCAAAACACTGGTTACATCTGGTTCAAGGTACAGGTGCCACACCTGCTGTGGCGACAAAACTGAATAATGATGTAGAAGTCGTCAATAGCATCGCGATTGAAAATGGTTATAAAGCGCTAGTCGTGGCAAAACCTGAAGCATTGAACGAGCTAGGTCTCGAAGTTCTGGAGCTTCCCGAAGCTTTGAGCGGTGATGTAGCGCGTCCGCAATAATCACTGCATAACTCATAAAAAAGCCAAGATAAAATTCTTGGCTTTTTTATTTTAGAAGCCATGAAACAGCTTGTTCATGTCTTTTACCACATAATCTTTAAAATGATAGGCCCGCGCATGTTTGGCATCAAACTTTGCCGTGAGTTCACCTTTTTGAAAGACATATACTCGGTCTTCCTGACTCATCAAAAACTCTGCACCAAGTTTCATCAGCAGCGCATCAATCTTGTCTTCATCGGCAATCGATTCATCAGCATTGATTCTGTCATAGTGACGTTTAATGGTTTTGACAAACATGGTTAAATCCTGGGAGTCTGATTCAAACCGAGATTTAATCAGAGAAGTCGGCTGAAGCAAAGTAATCCTTTTGATATCTGCAGGATTGATCAGAAACCTGTCCAAATCATGCATCGATTTAATCGGTATATTGTGCTTCGATGATTTGTATTTAGTGACAAATTGTATATTTACAAAGCACAAAATCCTTTTATGATGTAAGTGAAAATGATTAAAATCGCACCAAGGAATAAGGTGCCAGCAATAATAAGGTTATAGGAACCATGAAAAAATTAGTACTCGCTACAGTTCTTGCCCTTTCTGCACAATTCGCTCTGGCAAATACCGTAAAAGATCAAGTCGATCCCCAATTCCAAAAAGTTGAGGCCATGGTCAAAGCCAATAATTTTAAAGGTGCCTATGACGCTTTAAATCAATTGGCCAGTCAAGGAAATGCCCAAGCTTTATATAACTTAGGCTATTTAACCCAAACCGGCCAAGGTACAACCAAAGACGAGAAAAAAGCCATTCAGCTCTATGAGCAGTCTGCCAGCAAAGGCTATCCGGTGGCCAATTATGTATTGGGTAAAAATTATGCAGCCGGCACACTCGGACTCAAACAGGATTTGACCAAAGCCAAACAGCATCTGGAACGCGCTTCGGCAGCCAAGTTTGATGATGCCAGCATTGATCTGGCCATACTGCTGTTTTCTGAAAATACAGCAGCATCGAATAAAGCCGGACTGCAAAAGCTGCAACCGTTGATCAGCAAAGGTAATATGCAGGCCATTCATGCCAAAGCCTTATATGACATCAGCAGCGGTTTCAAAAACAAAGATGAAAAACCGATTCAGCAAGGCCTAAGCAGCATTCAGGAACTGGCAAAAAAAGGCTATATTCCGGCGCTGATGGCAGTAGGTAATATGTTTGCCAATGGCAGTATTGTTCCGCAAAATCTGCCAGAAGCGAAGAAAATCTTTGCTGCATTGGCGCAGCAAAATGTTCCGCAGGCCAAAGAGTCTTTGGCAGCAGTAGACAAAATGCTGGCTGAGCAGAAAAAAGCACCTGCGAAGAAAAGTTAAGTGAACCGATAAAACTCAAACATTAAAAAGCCCCATGCAATTTGGGGCTTTTTAATAGCAGAGCATTCATCTGCTAAAAAATTATCCCCACCACAAGGCAATTAAGCCACTGGTCACGATAAAACCGACAATGGTACTCATCAACAATGGCGTTAAAGTTCGATCATTCAGACCATACGCCTGTCCCAACATGCCAAAAATCGTCGGCATCGGCAAAGCTGCAATGAGCGTACCGGCATGGACCATTTCCTGACTTAAATCAGTTAACTGGCTCAGTCCCAGATACATCAACAGCGGCATCATGATATTGCTGGAAAATACCAGATAGAAACTTTGCAGATTGACATATTTCAGGCTCATTCCCACGATCCCGCCGCCAATGGCAAACAAGGCCAATGGTGAGGCTGTCTGACCAATCAAGGCAAAGACCTGATCGAGATAGACTGGAATTTTAATCTGGAAAACTGCACAGACCATGCCCAGCATCACTCCCATAAATAAGGGATTCTTTAGCAAGGTCAGTAGCACACTTTTTAAAATGGCGCCGAGATTTGCCTGATGTTGTGTGCCCAACGCCGCCATGACCAGCACCAGTGGAATCAGCAACACGCTTTCAATAATGACCACTAGAGAGGTATAAGTCATCGCCTGTTGCCCAATCAATAAGCTAAGCACAGCTGTACCAATCAGGCCGGTATTCGACATTGCAGCGCCCAGCGACAGCACTGCACTTTGCGAATGCGTATTCTGAAAATGACGGCGCATGATCCAGAAACCGCTACCATAGAGCAGCAAGGTCACGCTGCTATACACGGCAAAGTATTCAAAATACCAGATTTCATGCAGGTCTTTGGAGGCAAGGGACTGAAAGAACAGCAACGGCAAGGCTACTTTAATCACAAAAGCACCGACCGTCCCCACCTGCTCCTTGCTTAACACTTGACTCTTTACAGTCAGATAACCCAGTGCCAATAATAAAAATATGGGCACAATGACCGCAAAAATCATAATGCAGTATCCTCTTGCCAGTGATATTCCATTATAAGAATTTCTGAGACTAAAGCAGTGTTAAAAAGGCTCAAATAGGTGATTCAAACCATGCGGTGCGCAGCGCAGATATTGCGGTGAAATCTTGATTTTTTCCTCAAGTGCTGCCGCTGCATGCCAAGGCCAATGGGGATCATAAAGAATGGCACGAGCCAGTGCGATGGCATCCGCTTGGCCCTTTTGTAAAATATCTTCTGCCTGCTTAGGTTCAGTAATCAAACCGACGGCAATCACGGGAATATTCACGACTTTCTTGATCGCATCTGCAAAAGGCACCTGATAATTCGGTTTCACCTCAATGTTCTGTTTGGCATGTAAGCCGGCACTGGAAATATGAATATAGGCAGCACCCGCAGCTTCCAGTGCTTTGGACAACTCAATTGAAGAATCAATAGTCCAGCTATCTGGCTGATCCATCCAGTCGCTGGCTGAAATACGCACTCCAATTGGATAACCTTCTGGAACCGCCGCTTTCATGGCTTGTAATACTTCCAGAGTCAGGCGAATCCGGTTTTCCAGTGAACCGCCATACTGATCATCACGTTTATTTGAAAGTGGTGACATGAACTGATGCAGTAAATAACCATGCGCTGCATGCAGCTCAATCAGGTCAAAACCGGCATCAACTGCACGTTTGGCACTTTCTGCAAAGTCAGCAATGACCTGCTCAATTTCCGACTGGCTTAAGGCTTTGGGTGGATGTTCATCGGCCTGAAAAGGAATATCACTGGCAGAAACAGTTTGCCAGCCATGTGCTTCATCCGGCTTAAACTGACCTTTACCTGCCCATGGTTTATCTGTTGAAGCTTTACGCCCTGCATGTGCGAGTTGAATCGCAAAAGGCATCGGGGAAATGGATTTGACTTTTTCCAGTAAGGTCTTGATCTGCTTTGCCTGTTCGTTATTCCACAAGCCCAGATCGGCATAACTGATCCGGCCTTCTGGCTGTACCGCAGTCGCTTCGACAATACATAAACCTGCACCCGATAAGGCATAGTTGGCCCATTGCTGCTCGTGCCAATAGGTAATTTCCCCCTGCTCTGTTGCAGAGTACTGACACATCGGCGCAATTACGATTTTATTTTGAAGTTGCAGTGATCCAAATTGAATAGGTTGAAATAGTAATGCCACGCTGTATTTCCTCTTTTTATTGCACAGTTTCACTCTAGAAATAAAAACAGGCTCCCAAGAGCCTGTTTAGTTATAACGTGAACGATCAAACTTTAGAAGATGATTCGTGTAGTCAAACCGAGTACCAGTGCATCATCCACATTGTTGCTTGAACCTGGATTAATGACATATTGCAGGTTTGGACGCAGCATTAGCCACTTTGTTGCGTTATAGCTATAGTTCAGTTCAATATTGTATTCTGCACTCGCATCAAAATTCAGATTCTTGATCCGGTCATTAATATGTACACGATTGACCGCCAGACCTAAAATATCATTCGGCTGGCTGTCCGCAAGACCGATATATTTCACACCGATTTGTTGTGAATTATCCACTTTATTGGTATCGCGGTCATGCCAAGTAAAGTTGGCAAATGAATGCAAACCCTGACGGCCCTGACCTGTAGACGTTAACTGTTGCTCTACAGCTAACCAACCAGCAAAGGTACGGTTTTTGGCATCAGTAGGATTGGCAATATCTTTTTGGTTGGCAACATCATCGGCAGTATTGTACATCCCGCCGACACGGTAGCTGCCTGGCAGGCCATTCACCCATGATTTCGGTGTCCAGATTACTTCTGCCGGAATTGTCACGTCATCTGCATGGTCGGTATCCAGACTCCAGCCCTGACCTTCTTTAGCGCCATTACCATTATCCGGATTAAACTCATACACACCGACTTGTACCGCAAGTTCAGGATTGAGTTGCTGCTTCACGCGCGCACCCCATTGTGCTACAGGCGTATTCATCCAGATATTGCCCTGCCATTTACCCATCTGAGCAGCACAAAATGCCGTACTGGCAAAATCACAAGCCATGACATTAAAGTCCATGCCCAGACCAAGACGACCCGCCTTAATACTGAGTCCTTGGTCTTTATAATTCTTTTCAATAGACAGCTCGCTCAGACGGCTATCCTGATTACCACGCCCAAAAGTGCCTTGTACATTGGCCAGCTGTGGTGCATTAAGATCCTGCAAGTCACGGACAGAGGTACTTTGACCCTGACGTGCAGTCATCGCGGCACGTACGGTGACGCCATTCCATCCTGCCAGCTTTTCCATATCCAGTTGAGTACCCAGCCATAATTGGGCAGAAGTTAATGGATCTGCGCCCTCATTACGACCACCATCAGCAAGATAGGCGGTATCGGTTAACAGATTGGCTTCAAATTTAATTCCCTGTTGGGCCAGTTCTGTACGTTGACCATTCCAGTCCCCCAGTAAATACTGACCTTGTGGATCAAATGCAGATTCCGCCTGAGCGGTTGTCATGGCAGCCATTAAAGGCAATAGAGCTAGACCTAAATATTTCATGTAAAACCTAAACATTCGGAGAGAAAAACAAGCAAGGTTTTTAAATTGCTATTAGGTGCATGAATTTACATAACTTTTCATACAAATTCCCAGCATTTTTTTTATTACTCATTAAACTTTTAGTTATGTCTTAAACATAAAAATATAATTTTTATTTAAAAAATCTTAAATTATTTATATATTTTTCATTAGCTTATAATGTATTGATAATTTCCATTCGATTTACTTCTAAGAAAATTCGCTATAAAAACATAGAAACCTAGTTTATTCTTTAAACAATTCCAGTTTAAATAAAGATGAAATACCCAGTCCTTTTCCAGCGATTTCACCCAGATTAACGCTTGCAATCCCAGCCAATTCACCCAATATTAGCTGCATCTCCCTCGCCACTGATGCGTTATGCCTGAATTACCAGAAGTTGAAACCACCAAAACCAGTTTATTACCCTTATTGGAACAACGCGTCCAACGTGTTGAAGTGCGTCAGTCAAGTTTGCGCTGGCCCATTCCAGAAAATATAGAAAAGCTGGTGGGGCAAAAATTACTGAAGCTCACTCGCCGTTCTAAATATATTCTGGCGGAGTTTGAACACGACACCATGCTCTGGCATTTAGGCATGTCGGGGAGTTTCCGTCTATGCGAGAGCAATGAAGAATTACGCAAACATGACCATCTAATCATTCAGTTTGAAGATATCGAACTGCGTTATCATGATCCTCGCCGTTTTGGCTGCATTCTTTGGCTGGATGCACAATCACAAAGCAAATTGATTGACACGTTGGGGCCAGAACCTTTAAGCGAGAACTTTAATGCCGAGTATTTATTTGAAAAATTGAAGAATAAAAATGTTGGCACCAAAGTTGCAATTATGGATAACCATGTGGTGGTGGGCGTAGGCAATATTTATGCGACCGAAAGTCTGTTTAATCTGGGGATTCATCCGGCACAACCGGCCTCGACTTTAAGCTTGATTCAGATCGAAAAGCTAGTATTGGAAATCAAGCGCATCTTGAAACAGGCGATTGATCTGGGTGGTTCAACCTTAAGAGACTACACCAATGCCATGGGAGAAAATGGCTATTTCCAGCAAACCTTGCTGGCTTATGGTCGTGCCGGTGAAATGTGTATGAACTGCGAGACCACGCTTGAAAATATCAAATTGGGACAACGCGCTTCAGTTTTTTGTCCTGAGTGCCAACCTTTGAAAAAGATCCAGCTCCCTGTCAAAAAAGTGGCAACTGTACGAGGGAAAAAGTCATGAAAACAGCCATTGTGCGTCATATTCTGGTCAAAGATAGAGAAACTGCTGAACAGCTTAAAAAGAAGATTTTAAGTGGCGCCGACTTCAATAAAATCGCCAAACAGTATTCAACCTGTAATTCTGCCAAACGTGGCGGTGAGCTAGGTGAAGTAAAGAAAGGTCAACTGGTTCCGGTCATTGATAAACTGGTTTTCACTGCAGCAGAACGTGTATTACATGGCCCGATCAAAAGCCAGTTTGGTTTTCATTTGGTCGAAATCAAGTTTCGGATGGATTTTTAATATTTATAAATCCCTCCCTACCTCCCTTTGTTAAAGGGAGAAGTTCCCCTTTTATAAAGGGGATTTAGGGGGATTAGAAAAATTAGACTTGAGGTGGACGCTTTTTCAATTCATCACGAATTTCACGCAGCAATTCAATATCGGCTGGGGTGGTCGGAGTTTCCTCGACTGGGCCTTCTTGTTTACGTAAACGGTTCATGAATTTAACCAACAAGAATACGACCCAGGCCAAGATTAAGAAATTAATTAAAATCGTTAAAAAGTTACCGTAAGTCAGTACATTCACACCCGCCTTAGTCAAGGCATCTAAAGATTGTAAATTGTCTGGGTTTCTTCCTAAGATAAAGAATTTTTGCGTAAAATCGACGCCACCACCGGTAATCACGGTAATTAAAGGCATAATAATGTCTTTCACCAATGAATCGATGATCTTGCTAAAAGCGCCACCGATGATGACACCAATCGCCAGATCCATCATGTTGCCTTTGATCGCAAACTCTTTAAATTCTTGAATAATGCTCATAACTGCTCCCATATTTTATTTTCAAGTTTTGGGTCAAATTATACCTGAATAAATACTTTTAATTTTGACTTAGTTTAATGCGTTTTAGTAAATTATGATTTAAGCATAACGTAAATATAAAAAACCGTAATCTTCGAAAAAATTACGGTTTTTGAAAACCCGAAATAATCTAGCGATTATTTACCTGAACGGTTACGTTTACGTTCGTTTTCAGTCAAGAAACGCTTACGGATACGGATTGACTTAGGTGTTACTTCTACTAGTTCATCATCTTCAATAAACTCAAGCGCTTGCTCAAGTGTATATTCAATCGCAGGAACCAGCGTTAACGCATCATCAGTACCAGAAGCACGTACGTTCGTTAACTGTTTTGCTTTAGTCGGGTTAACTGTCATGTCGTCTGAACGAGAGTTAATACCGATGATCATACCTTCATAAACTTCTAACTGTGGTTTCGCGAATAGACGACCACGGTCTTGAAGTGTGAACAGTGCATAGCCCAAGCAAGTACCTTGAACCATAGAAATCAATACACCGTTTTGACGTTTTGCAACAGTACCTTGCTTCATTGGACCGTAGTGCGAGAAGCTAGACGTCATGATCCCTGTACCAGAAGTCATGGTCAGGAATTCAGAACGGAAACCAATCAGACCGCGTGAAGGAACAGTGGCTTCAATACGGATACGGCCTTTACCGTCGACTTCCATATTGGTCATTTCGCCTTTACGGTGACCCATTTGTTCCATTACAGCGCCTTGATGCTGTTCTTCAACGTCAAAAGTAACGTTTTCGTATGGCTCTTGTTTTTCACCATCAATTTCTTTGATGATTACTTGTGGACGAGATACGCCCATTTCGAAGCCTTCGCGACGCATGTTTTCAATCAGAACTGAAAGGTGAAGCTCACCACGACCAGATACTTTGAAACGGTCTGGACTGTCAGTATCTTCAACACGTAATGCTACGTTGTGAATCAATTCGCGGTCTAGACGTTCACGGATATTACGTGAAGTTACGAACTTACCTTCTTTACCAGCAAACGGTGAGTTGTTTACCTGGAATGTCATCGATACTGTAGGTTCATCTACAGACAATGGCGGTAAAGCTTCAACATTTTTCGGATCACAGATGGTGTCAGAAATGTTAAGTGCATCGATACCCGTTACACAAACGATATCGCCTGCAGAAGCTTCTTCAACGTCAACGCGATCTAGACCATGATAACCCATGATTTTTAAGATACGGCCGTTACGTGTTTTGCCATCTTTATCGATTACAGTTACTTGTGTGTTTAATTTCACTGAACCGCGTTGGATACGACCAATACCGATAACGCCTACGAAGCTGTTATAGTCAAGTGAAGATACTTGCATTTGGAATGGACCGTCAACGTCAACCGCTGGTGGTTCAACGATGTCTACGATCGTTTGGAACAACGGAGTCATATCTTCAGCAAGTTCTTCTGGAGAAGGACCAGCAACACCACGAAGGCCTGAAGCATAAACAACTGGGAAGTCTAACTGTTCGTCAGAAGCACCTAAGTTATCGAACAAATCAAATACTTGGTCAATTACCCAGTCTGGACGCGCGCTTGGCTTGTCGACTTTGTTAATAATCACGATTGGTTTCAAACCACGTGCGAACGCTTTTTGCGTTACGAAACGAGTTTGTGGCATTGGGCCTTCTTGTGAGTCTACAAGAAGAAGTACGCAGTCAACCATCGACATTACACGTTCAACTTCACCACCGAAATCGGCGTGTCCCGGGGTGTCCACGATGTTAATGCGGTATTCAGTATTGGTACGTTCATCTAACCATTTGATTGCAGTGTTTTTTGCAAGAATGGTAATACCACGTTCGCTTTCAATAGCGCCAGAATCCATGACACGCTCGATCTCACCCGCGCGATCACCGAGAGCACCTGATTGTTGCAAAAGTTTGTCTACAAGAGTGGTTTTACCATGATCGACGTGCGCAATAATGGCGATGTTACGGAGAGTTTTAATATCTGACATGTAAATTCAATGCGTATGTAATTTGAGGGCAAATTATACAGAAAAATACACAACTTTTATAGTCACTGTAACCACACTCCTCAACTTTTTTTGCTCCGTTGGGGATTTTTTGATTTTGTAAAGACGTGTAACTCGATTAGAATAGCGCCACCCAGCCTTAATTTGCATTGACACATGTCTGATTTTAATCAATCTCCTCCTTCTAAAGATCAACTCGACCTGGTATATGGTCTGGAAGATCGACCAAAACCACTGATTGCTTTTTTAGCTGCATTCCAGCACTTACTGGCAATTATTGTCCCGATTGTGACCCCTGGTCTGCTGATTTGTTTGGCGCTTGGTGTTTCCAAAGAAGACACCAACATGATTTTATCCATGTCCTTGGTGATCTCGGGCATCGCGACTTTTTTACAGTCTAAAAAAGTCGGACCTTTTGGTGCCGGTCTGCTGATTGTCCAAGGAACCAGCTTTAACTTCATCGGTCCAATTATTGGTATTGGTTCAGCTATGGTGGCTGCAGGCACACCTGTAGAAGCAGTCATGGCTTCTATTTTTGGTGTGGTGATTGCAGGTGCATTTATTGAAATGGGCGTGTCACAAATTCTGCCTTGGATCAAAAAACTGATTACCCCTTTGGTCACCGGTATTGTGGTTCTGCTGATTGGTTTAACCTTAATTAAAGAAGGTTTAATCAGCATGGGCGGTGGTTATCAGGCCATGAGCGATAAAACTTTTGCCAATGCCGACAACCTGATCATGTCTTGTACCGTCCTGGCGTTGATTATTATCCTGAACCGGATCCGGATTACCTGGGTAAAAAGCTCTGCCATTTTAATCGCCCTGATCTGTGGTTATGTTCTGGCAGGCTTTATGGGCCATCTGGATTTCTCTGGTCTGAAAGATGCACCACTGGTACAGATTCCAACCCCAATGCATTTCGGTTTAAGCTTCTCCTGGAGTCTGTTTATTCCGATGGCATTCATCTATCTGGTGACCTCTTTAGAAGCGATTGGTGATATCACTGCGACTTCAAAGCTTTCCAACCAGCCAGTTGATGGTCCAAAATGGATGCAGCGCATTAAAGGCGGTGTACTGGTAAATGGCGCGAATTCATTCCTTGCCGGTATTTTTAACACCTTCCCGAGTTCCGTATTTGCACAAAATAATGGCGTAATCCAGTTAACGGGCGTAGCAAGTCGTTATGTCGGTATCTGGATTGCTGCTTTGCTGGTTATTCTTGGTTTGCTGCCTGCAGTTGCTGGTATTATTCAGGCCGTTCCGCAAGCGGTACTGGGTGGTGCAGTGATGGTGATGTTTGGTGCAGTCGCAGCATCTGGTATTAACATTCTGTCTGGTGTCCATCTGGACCGTCGTGCCCTGCTGATTATTGCGATTTCACTGGCGCTGGGTTTAGGTGTTGCACAAGTTCCACAAATTCTTGAGCATCTTCCTGAGTTATTCCGTAATATCTTTAGCTCAGGCGTTGCTACTGGTGGTATCGCGGCCCTTATTCTTAATGTTGTACTTCCTGAAACAAAGAAGTAATTTCATGTCCAAAGAACACTGTCTAGGTCAGGCTTAGGCAGTGTTCTTTATATTGGAGAGATACCTATGGATCCTAAAAGCGAAGTTTTATTAAGACAATATGATTTTTTGTCGGGTCGCATCCTACTGATTAATGCACCAACAGATGATCTGCTCGCTGAATTCGATGCCTCTATCAATCCCGCTGTCTGGACATGGAATTTTAACGATTTTCAATATTTCCAGTCACAACAAGCAGATGTGCATTTTGGTGCAGAGATGCCTGAAGCTGAGTTTGATCAGGCGGTTATTTTTGTACCCAAGTCTAAAGAACTGTTGAATTATTTACTGCACACCGTGGCAGCGCAGCTTAAACCGGGCAGCAGTATTTTTCTGGTCGGTGAAAAGAAAGGCGGGATAGAACGCGCAGCCAAACAGTTGCAGCCTTTTGGTAAAACACTCAAACTTGACAGCGCACGTCATTGCCAACTTTGGCAATTGGTTCTAGAGCATACGGTCGAGAAAAAAGCACTTGCAGACTGGGCACAGCGCTATACCGTATCGACACCAAATGGCGACCTGAATATTTGTGCACTTCCAGGCGTATTTAGTCAAAACCGTTTGGATGTGGGAACTGCCACACTATTACCTTATTTGTCACAAGTCACCTCAGGTAAAATCGCTGACTTTGGTTGTGGTGCGGGTGTGATTAGCGCGTATCTGGCAAAGTTGAATCCGAAAAACCGGATTTTTGCCATGGATGTTGATGCCTTTGCACTGGCTTCTACACAAATGACCTTTGAAGAAAATCAGCTTACTCCTGAACAAATTGAAATCAAAGCGGTTACAGGCATTGAGGATGCACCCTTGTTCCTGCATGCGATTGTCAGTAATCCGCCTTTTCATCTGGGAATCGAGACCGATTACACGGCCAGCGAAACCTTATGTAAAACCTCGCGTCGTCATTTAAAATCGGGCGGTGAGCTTTGGATTGTGGCCAACCGTTTCTTGAACTACCCGACCCTGATTGAACAAAACTTTGGTCGCTGCACAGTAAAAGCAGATCAACAAGGCTTTAAAGTGCTCTTCGCCAGCACTCAAAAAAATGTTAAGGAATCATGATGAGCGAAACGCAAAACACGATGCAGCTGCAGCGTAAGCTGGGTGCTCGTCATCTGAATATGATCGCCATTGGTGGATCAATTGGTACAGGTCTATTCCTGGCCTCAGGTGCGACTATTGCCAACGCTGGACCAGGCGGTGCACTACTTGCCTATGTACTGATTGGGATCATGATTTATTTCCTGATGACCAGCTTGGGTGAACTTGCCACGCACAATCCGACCTCAGGTGCATTTTTCACTTACGGCACCAAATATGTCGAAGGTGGTTTTGGTTTCGCTTTAGGTTGGAATTACTGGTACAACTGGGCCATTACCGTGGCTTTTGAGCTGGTTGCCGTTCAGTTCATTATGAAATTCTGGTTTCCCGATATTCCGGGCGTGTACTGGAGCGCCATTTTCCTGGCCATTATTTTCGGGATTAATGCCCTGACAGTAAAAGGCTTTGGCGAATCCGAATTTTTCTTTTCTCTGGTGAAAGTTCTCGCGATCATTGCCTTTATCATCATCGGAATCTGGATGATCGTGAAGATCATGCTCACCCCGGGTGCGGAAGCATTTGCCAACTGGAGCATTGGTGATGCACCCTTTGTCGGTGGTTTCCAGGCATTAATTGGCGTGGCCATGATTGCCGGATTCTCTTTCCAGGGTACCGAAATGGTCGGTGTTGCGGCAGGTGAATCAAAAGATCCAAAGAAAACTATTCCGGTGGCCATCAAACAGATTTTCTGGCGTATCCTTCTGTTTTATATTGTATGTATTTTCATTATCGGCACCTTGATTGCCTATAATGACCCACGTTTATTACAGGCCGCTGCAACAGATAATATTGCGCTTTCGCCATTCACCTTATTGTATGAAAAAGCCGGTTTTGCCTTTGCCGCCAGTATCATGAATGCGGTGATCTTGACCGCTATTCTATCTGCGGGTAATTCGGGCATGTATTCATCTACCCGTATGCTGTTTGATATGGCGCGTAAAGGTAGTGCACCTAAAATGTTTGCGCGTCTGGACCCGCGTGGTGTGCCGATGAATGCACTCTATGCCACTACGGCGATCGCAGCTCTATGCTTCCTGACTACTTTCTTTGGTGAACAGGAAGTCTTTAACTGGCTGCTAAACATGTCAGGGATGTGTGGCTTTATTGTCTGGCTCGGGATTGCCATTTCCCATTACCGTTTCCGTAAAGGTTATCTGGCACAAGGATATAAACTCGAAGATCTGGCTTATCGCGCTAAATTCTTTCCTTTCGCCCCTTGGTTTGCATTTATTCTGTGTGCGATTGTTGTTCTCGGACAGAACTATCAGGATGTTTTGGCCGGTCAATGGATGGGTGTGTTATCGACCTATATCAGTATTCCGCTATTCCTAGCGATTTGGTTCGGCTACAAATGGAAGAAAAAAACCAAACTGGTCTCTTATCAAGAGATGGATGTGCAGCCGATGAAACTTGATCAGGAATAAAAAATTATTCATTAAAAAAATCAGCTTACGGGCTGATTTTTTATTTCTTGAATTAACTATGACGCATCACGAAATTGCGATCATCAATCACAATCACTTGCTGGCAAATTCCGTCTACCCGACGTTGCTGCTCAAATATCTCTTTAGGCATAGACTCAAAACTATCAAAGAAGCTAATTTCATTTTCATCAATTTCATATATCAGGGAATGATTCCCTACTCCCTCTAAGGTGTCATAGAACACAATCACAAAACGGCCTGCTTCTACATTTTCCTGAATTTCTGCATAAGACAATGGCTGTTCTATAACAGGAATATTTAAGCGATGTGCTTGTTGATAGAAATCGACTTCAATTGGCTGTTTATCTGCATCATATTCAGTACAAAAATTGACATCCAAACCCAATGTCTTTAAAGCAACTGCAAGTGCGATGCTTGAGCTTCCCATTTCAGGGTCATGTTGACAGAGCTGAGTTAAATCAGGAATATTCAAATCAATGCCATAATGATGAAAAATCATCCATATTGCAAAAATTCCGCTATTGGCTTCCAGATTTTGCAAATCTTCAGGAATTTCGACACTCATATTTTTACTCAACGACATCTTAACAGGCTAAGTGTAGTCAAAATACAGACACAAAAAAAGCAGCTCCGAAGAGCTGCCTTTTTAATGAGTGTTCAATAATGAATTATTGAGCAACTGGTTGTTCAGCTAAAACAGTACGGCTACCAGTAATCGTCGCGAATACACGACGGTTCATAGCACGACCTTCTTTAGTGTTGTTGTCAGCAATCGGTTGATCCCAAGCAAAACCTTGAGTAGACAAACGAGATGCATCTACGTTGTATTCATTCACAAGTGAAGATTTAACAGAGTTAGCACGCGCTAGAGATAGACGTTCGTTCAATGCACGTGGACCAGTGTTGTCAGTGTGACCTTCGATGCGAGCAGTAGCGTTTGGATATTCAACTAGCTTCTCAGCAACTTTCGCGATTTCTGGTTTGTATTGATCTTTGATGTTTGATTTGTTTGTATCAAAGAACACACGAAGTTCCATGTTCAGGTCTTCAGTCAACTCTTGTGGAGCTGGTGCAACCGGAGTTACAGGCTCAACTGGAGCAACTTCTACTACTGGAGCAGCTGGTTTCAAACGGCCACCTAGAACTACGTTAAGACCAGCAAGTGCTGTATAGTTCCAGAATTTTTCGTCAAAGTGGTAAGTACCACGAGCTTCTGTACGTAGTGCCAATGCATCGTTGATATGCCAGAACGCACCAATACCTGCATTACCTAAAGTACCTTCTTCTTCATTACCACGAGTACCGCGATCTACACCTTCAAATTCGTATTTGTAGTGACCCGCACCCAAAAGCATATATGGCTTTACTTTGCTGTCATAGTTACCAGTGAATACATCAGAAGTTGCATAGAAGTTACCTGCAATATTCTGACCTTTGTATTCTGCACCAGGAGCTGCATAATCTACATCGCCTTTAACCTGGCTATATTCAGCTTCAAAACCTAACCATGGAGTTAATTCAACACCAATCGCAGCACCAACGAATAAATCGTCTTGCATTTCACCTTGATTAGAAACTAATAACTCACCATCGTTACCGCCATTATTGTGCTGAGTGTCTTGGAATGTATAACCTAACATCAACGGAGTAACAGTTACGCCTGCATTTGCAGCAGCAAAAGGTGCAGCTACAAGCATAGCTAAAGCAATACGACTCATTTTCATGGATTTATCCTCCAGAGATAACAATTGTTGTTCAAGCTCAAGCCCGTAATAGGCCATCCTGAGATAGGCTTTTTATTACCCCAGTTTTATTCTTAAGCTATTCACATGGCATCATACAAACACTTTATTATTTTTCCAAGTGCTTGATTAATTTAATCAAGTAAATTATTGACAAAATTACTTACAATTTCCGTTGTAATTCAGTAATTTTTTACTCAATTTTTTATTCTGAATGACCTATTGTGATTGCCAATTATTTTTTAATAGCTTTCTTGAATTTTGAGTAACAGCTAAATTACACGCTCAACAAAGCATAAAAAACGCATAATTAATAACATGTTTCCTATAAAAATAATATATAAATCAGGTAACTCTATGTATAGAAAAATAACAAGAGCGTTCACTATTGTTGAATTAATTATTTGTGTTGCAGTGCTTGCAATTTTGACCAGTATTGCCCTGCCTTACTTTCATAAATATCAGTCCAGACAGGAAGCCAAACAGATTCCTATCAAATTATCTGCGGTTAACCGTTATGCACGTAGTCAGGCTGCCGTGTTTCACCAGAATATTGTGATCTGTCCCAGTCAGGATTCACTCAGCTGTCACCCCAATCAATGGAATAAAAATATACTGGTCTTTATTGATAAAAATAAAAACAGGCAAGTGGATACAGGCGAACAAATTTTACAAATTGATGTACTTAACCTCAAATACGGTAACCTGAGTTGGCGAGGAGCTTTAAGTTTACCGAGTGTCACTTATCAAGCGCACACTGCCCTGCCGATTGGTTCAAATGGTAGTTTTTATTATTGTTCTACCCATCTTTCTAATCAACAGCGTATTGTACTCAGCAAAATGGGGCATATCCGGATTGAAAGTCTCTCGTCTTGCTAACAGAACTATCCAGTTTATGCTTCGCTGCGATTAACGCTTCAATCCTGAGTTTTTTTCAATATACTGCTTAAGTTTGAAAAAATTGATTAAAACTCATACGGAGAGAGAACAATGACTGACATCCTAATTGTCAATGGTGCACGTACAGCCATGGGTGGCTTTCAGGGGAGTCTTGCCAGTGTAACTGCGCCAGAACTCGGTGCGGTCACCATTAAAGAAGCAATTGCCCGTGCGGGTCTGCAACCAGAAGATATTGAAGAAGTCATTATGGGTTGTGTCCTTCCGGCAGGTTTAAAGCAGGGCCCTGCACGTCAAGCCATGCGTCAAGCTGGTCTTCCAGATTCTACTGGCGCTGTAACCATTAATAAATTATGTGGTTCAGGCATGAAAGCCGTCATGCAAGCTGCAGATATGATTAAAGCCGGTTCTGCAAATATCGTGGTTGCAGGTGGCATGGAATCCATGACCAATGCTCCTTATGTATTGCCAAAAGCACGTGGCGGTTTCCGTATGGGTCACGGTGAAATCAAGGACCATATGTTTCTGGATGGCTTGGAAGATGCTGAAACAGGTCGCTTGATGGGCTCATTTGCCCAAGATATGGCAAATACCAAAGGTTATACCCGCGAGCAGATGGATGATTTTGCGATTCGCTCATTAAAGCGTGCGCAAACTGCGGTCAATGAAGGCTACTTTGCTGATGAAATCGTGCCTGTAACAGTTAAAACCCGTAAAGGTGATGTAGTCGTTGATAAAGACGAACAGCCGTTCAATGCCAACATCGATAAAATTCCAACTTTGCGTCCTGCTTTCGCTAAAGACGGTACGATTACGGCGGCTAATGCCAGCTCGATTTCAGATGGTGCATCAGCTTTAGTAATTACCTCGGCTGACAATGCAGCAGCAAAAGGGTTGAATCCTTTGGCTAAAATTGTTGCCTATGCATCGAATTCGCAACATCCATCTGAATTTACCATTGCTCCAGTCGGTGCAATCCAGAAAGTGCTAGATAAAACTGGATGGGCCGCTTCTGATGTCGACCTTTGGGAAATCAATGAAGCCTTTGCCATGGTGACCATGTGCCCAATGGATGAGTTCAAGCTGGATCCTGAAAAAGTCAACATTAACGGTGGTGCATGTGCACTCGGTCATCCTGTGGGTTCAACCGGTTCACGTATTATCCTGACTTTGATTCATGCACTAAAACGTACCGGTGGAAAAAAAGGGATTGCAGCCCTGTGTATTGGTGGTGGTGAAGCGACAGCTGTGGCGATTGAATTACTTTAACCTATTCTCTCACCCCATCCCTCGCCCATAGGGCATAGGTATCTACACATCTATGAGATACCTAATGCCATTGTGGCTATCTCATTGAGTTCATCTATTGAATATTCCGAGAGCAGTTGAAGAGTGTTCAGTAAAATCGAAA
>NZ_JBBCWZ010000046.1:0-25939 GCF_037145695.1 Acinetobacter sp. USHLN143 | reverse complement strand
TTCGATTTTACTGAACACTCTTCAACTGCTCTCGGAATATTCAATAGATGAACTCAATGAGATAGCCACAATGGCATTAGGTATCTCATAGATGTGTAGATACCTATGCCTAAAAGGAGAGGGAATATAAGCCCGAGTGATCGGGCTTATTTCATTCTTTGGATTAGACATCATAAGATTTGAAATTGATAAATTAAAGGATGAGATAGATCAATGAAAACCAAACATTATTTGACTTTAAGCGATGCTGAATTTTTATTAGATCAAGCCCATCAATATGCCATTCAGAACAGTTTTAATGTCAGTATTGCTGTGGTGGATGAAACGGGTCATTTGCTTGCGATGAAGCGTATGGATGGTGCAGCACCGATGACTGCAAATCTGGCCGTCGAAAAAGCCAAATGTTCTGCAATGAGTCGCCGTCCATCCAAGTTGTTTGAAGATATTATTAAAAGTTTAGAGGGGCTGGTTGTCCATTATTTTGTCTAGGATCAGTGTAGAGGTTAGAACTTACCATTTTTCTAGATCTACGCTAGCATAGGTATATATTCGCATAGATTAGAAAAATCCTCTCCCATGCTTTACCCCATGCCCAAAAAAATCCAACTTGCCCTATCTCAAGCCAAATGGCAATTGTCATCCTCTAAATCCGTTTTGGTTTTAGTCGGATTGCAAAACTTGCGTATGCAGCAGGGGATACAAGACAGTTCACTGATGGCAAATTTGATCCAAGTAACCAATAAAGCCAAAGCACTGGATATTCCCATTGTTGATCTATATGGTGATGACCTGATGCAAGGCATGCAGCAATTGGGAGAATATGCCTCAACGCATCCGCAACTAATTTTTGCCGGTCAGGTCACGCCAATGCTGAAACAGATTTTGCCGCATCTGATGAGTGTGACGGATCAAATCGGTGTGGTTGATGATGCGATTTTATTGTCAAATCAAGATCAGCATATTCAGTGGATTGAAAATATTTCGGCACAGGGGATACATCACTTAAATACCTATAGCCTGACTCGCTTATGGGAGTTAAGCGCACCTTCCGAATATGTATTGTCGACCAAAGGTATTATGTTGGCTATCGCAGAACAGCTGGATATGGATGCCTTGGAAATTGATCCCTATGTCGACCTAAAAAATTATGGTCTGGATTCAGTAGCGATGGTGAGTCTGGTTGGTGTATGGCGTGCGCATGGTGCCAATATCCGTTATGAAGATGTGCTAAAGCATCCGTCTTTGCATAAATTGGCAAGCTTTATTTTACAATCCTTAGGTTGATGTGCTGCGATTGAGCATTTTTATGCGCTAAATCGGAAATTTCATCGTCATTTACATAAATGCGCATTGTAATTCTTGGCTAAGCTTTCTATCATTGCCGCCTTGTTTTTCGCGATCAGCCTGGGATTGAACTTTGAGTAATTTTCTAACCGAACATCTGATACATCGTGATGACGATTTCATGGTCATCCACAAACCTGCAGGTTTACTCACAGTTCCCGGTAAAACAGAAGACTTACAAGATTGCCTGATCAACCGTCTGGTCAAACTCGAACCCAAAACTTTACTGATTCATCGACTGGATCGCGATACATCCGGTATTTTGGCCTTTGGTCTGACTAAATGGGGACAAAAAACCATTTCCCGCCAGTTTCAGGAACGCCAGACTGATAAAACCTATCAGGCTGTGGTTGCAGGTACACTCGAAGGTGAAGGCACTATTGAAGTGCCAGTGGTGTATGATCCAAGCCGTCCGCCCTTACATATCGCAGATCCCGCACATCATAAGCCGGCCATCACGCATTGGCAGGCGATTGAACATTTTAATATTCAGGGACAGCCTGTGACCCGGGTGAAACTGACCCCAATTACCGGCCGTTCACATCAGCTACGGGTGCATATGCAATATCTCGGACATCCGATTATTGGCGATACCTTATATGCGACACCCGAACAGCAACAGCTCAGTTCACGTCTATGTTTACATGCGGAACGTTTGAGTTTTTATCATCCTCAAACAGAGCAGCTGGTCGAATTTTATTGTCCGGCGCCGTTCTAGGAAATACTTCTTTAATCGGCGTGAATTATGCTCACTTTTTAGTGAGCTTTATGTCAAAATACATTGCTTGAAGGTATGGAATTTTGCTCCAATGACGTTTCGTGATTGAGCCTAATATTCATAATCTTGTACTTAAGATAAAGGTGGAAAAATTGCAGCAATTTGCTATTGGTCAACGTTGGTTATCAGATACTGAAACAGAACTCGGTTTAGGCGTTCTTATTGATGTTGATGAGCGGTCGGTTAGCATTTTATTCCCGAAAAGCGATGAAACTCGCGTCTATGCACGTAGCAATGCACCCTTATCTCGTATCGTATTTAATGTGAAAGATGAATTACAGGATCAGGAAGGGACCAAATGGATTGTAGAATCCGTGGAAGACCGCAATGGCGTGGTGCGTTATCACGTCATTCGTACCCTGGAAGATGGGACTGAAGAACGTAAATCGCTGAATGAAACCCGCATTGGTGCCACCATCCAGTTGTCCAAGCCTCTAGACCGTTTATTGGCCAGTCAGGTCGATTATAAAGAATGGTATGACCTGCGTATTGAAGCGCTGCTGATGCAGGCCAATATGCAAAGCAGTCCACTGCGTGGTCTGGTCGGTTCACGTGTCGGCCTGATTCCACACCAGTTGTATATTGCGCATGAAGTCGGTCAGCGTTTTGCTCCGCGTGTATTACTGGCCGATGAAGTCGGTCTGGGTAAAACTATCGAAGCCGGTTTGATCATCCATCAACAGCTGAAAACTGGCCGTTCTGAACGCATCCTGATTTTAGTACCAGATTCGCTGCAATATCAGTGGATGATTGAGATGCGCCGTCGTTTCAATCTTGAGTTCTCGTTATTTGATTTGACCCGTACTGCATCAATCAAAGAGCATGATCCTGAACAAAACCCATTCCTGACCGAACAAAAAATTATTGCCTCTGTCGATTTGATGGTCGACCATGAAGATCTGCGTGAACAGGCGCTCGAAGCCGGTTTCGACTTGCTGGTGGTCGATGAAGCACATCATTTGATGTGGAGCGAAGAAGATGGCGGTAATGACCGTTATGATCTGGTCGAAGAACTGGCTGAACATACGCCGGGCGTATTGTTATTGACGGCAACACCGGAACAGCTCGGGGTAGAAAGTCACTTTGCACGCCTGCGTTTACTCGATCCGCAGCGCTTTAACTCGCTGGATCGTTTCCTGGATGAAGAAGCGCAATATCAGCACACCGCTAAAATTGCAGAAGTGTTGATGTCAAATCTGCCACTTGAAGCAGAACATTTGACTGCGATTGAGGCCTTGTTGGGTCATTCAATTGAAGATCATCCTGAGCAGCGTTTCCGTGCCATTCACGAACTTTTAGACCGTCATGGTACCGGTCGTATCCTGTTTCGTAATACGCGTGAAGCCATTCAGGGCTTCCCGGGTCGTGACTGTCAGCCGGCACCATTACCAGCACCGGAACACTGGTCGAAAGATGGTAAGTTGCGTGAGCAAATGTGGCCTGAAGAAGCTCAGCTAGACGGCTCGTGGATGGAAGCCGATCCACGCGTGATGTGGCTGATGGAGCGTTTGCGTACCGATTTAAAACACAAGAAAGTCTTACTGATTGCACGTAGCGGTCCAGTGGTTGAAGCGCTGGAAAATGTACTGCGTTTACATGCCGGTATTCGTACGGCGATGTTCCATGAAGGCATGAGCTTGTTAGAACGTGACCAGGCCGCAGCTTATTTTGCTGAAGATTCGTATGGCGCGCAGATTCTTCTTTGTTCGGAAATCGGTTCAGAAGGACGTAACTTCCAGTTTGCCTCTGATCTGATTCTGTTTGACCTACCTGCGAACCCGGACGTGTTGGAACAGCGTATTGGTCGTCTGGATCGTATCGGTCAGGAAAACCGCATTCAGATTCATGTGCCTTATCTGGTGGGAACTGCACAAGAACGTATGTTCCGCTGGTATAACGAAGCGCTGAATATTTTCAGTAATATTTCTCCAGCTGCACAAACCTTGCAAGAAAATTTTATTGTTCGCTTGAAAGACTGTCTATTGGCAGACAAAGGTCAAGAGTTTGAAGACCTGCTGGAAGAAGTTAGCGTGCAACGTGAAGCGCTGGAAGCTGAATTGCAGGAAGGTAGAGACCGTTTGCTTGAGTACAACTCTTGCCGTCCGGTGGTGGCACAGGAAATTGTCAACGCGCTTGAAGACTATGATGACAATACCACTTTGCCGATTTTCATGAAGCGCTTTATGGCGTCTACGAATATCGACTTTGACGAGCAAAGTAACGGTACAGTGATCATCAAGCCAACCGATCAAATGCAGGTTCAAGGTTTGACGTTGGATGAAGAAGGGATTACAGCGACTTTCTATCGTGATCAGGCACAAATCCGCGAAGATGCGCAATACCTGACACTGGAACATCCATTCACTGAAAGTGTGATGGAAATGATCAATACGCAAGGCTTTGGTAGCACTAACGTTGCGGTACTAAAATCTGCAGCACTGCCACAGGGTTCGGTATTACTTGAAGTATGGTTCAAGGTCGATGTGGTGGCTCCGAAAGCATTGAACTTGCCGTCTAGCTTGCCGCAACAGTTAATCCGTGTCTTGCTCAGTGAAAAAGGCCAGGATCTTTCCCAGAAGATTGCACCAGAAATCCTGAAGCCTTATCTACATCATTTGGATGGCAATAGTTGCCGTCAGGTGGTGAAAGCACGTCGTGATGTGATTGAAGCGCGTTATCAGCAGGCACTTGAACTGGCACGCAGTGCATTGCCTGGCTTCAAGCAGCAAGCCAAAGAAGTCTATGGCAATAAATGGCAATATGAAATTGATCGCCTGACCTATCTGAAACAGTTCAATCCAAGTATCCGTGAAGATGAAATTGCACGTTTACAAAAGTTGCAGAAAGAAGGTTTAAGCCTGCTGGATGGTCTATCGGTAACACCGGAAGCAATTCAGGTGATGGTCGTGGTCAAGCCTTAAGCTTTAAATCATTAAAAAATGCAGCTTTCGGGCTGCTTTTTTTATGGGCAAAATCCGGGTTTATTATTTTTTTGTCGGAGAATGCTGGCCTGTTATTTTTCTCCTGTTTAAAATTGGCCTATTGAATAATAAGAATGACAAAGTATGTCAAAAGCACTGATTACCCTTGGCACAAAGACCAGTCATGGTGGCATGGTGACTGAATGTGAACCCACTTTTTTGATCAATGGTATCACCGTGCATTTAAATGGCATGAAGCATTATTGTCCCAAATGCCAGACCATGGTCACCGCCATTGCTAGCGACTTATCAATTACAGTCAAAGGAAGAGCGATAGTCATCGCGGGGGATAAGGCCAGTTGCGGCGCGACTTTTCTACCGATGCAACATTTGACTGTATCTCAGAAATAGACTTTAAATTCTGAAGAAATACAGAGAAATGACTTTGAGGTCATGCTTTGAGCATTTTTGCACTGCCGAATGAAAGAATAGATCAGTAAGCTCATTCGATGATTTCAGGATGAATACGCACTGCGTTTAAAAAATAATGAAGCAAGCCCTACATTTTACTCATGCCAATGGTATCCCTGCGGCAACTTACCAAAAGTTTCTGGACTATTTTCAGCAAGACTATGAAGTCAAAGCGATTCCCTTGATCGGCATGAATTCGCAATATCCAATTACGCGAGACTGGCGTTATCTGGTTGATGAAGTCATTGCAGATATCGAGCAGCAGTTTCCTCAGCAACAGGTGATTGGTTTAGGGCATTCCTTTGGTGGTCTGGTGACCCTGATGGCGGCGTATCGACGTCCCGAACTATTTTCCAAACTGGTCATTATGGATCCACCATTTGTGATTGGAAAAAATAGCGCCATGTTTGAACTGATTAAAAAGCTGAATCTGAAAAGTGTTGACCGCTATACGCCCGCAGGAATTACGCTAAAACGCAAAGATCATTGGTCATCGAAACAGGATGCTATTGAAGCACTCCGGTTTAACCGCTTATTTAAAAATTTCGATGAGCAGTGTTTTGCTGATTATATCGAGAGCGGCATTCAGCCAGAACCTGAACGTGGTGGGGTGACGTTAACTATTCCAAAACAGATAGAAGCGGAAATCTTCCGGACTGTACCCGCCTGGTGGTGGAGAACACCACGCCGACAGCCTGAAGTGCCAATTCATCTGATGACTGCTGAGCAGAGCCAGTTTTATCAGCAGGGTTTGCCACAAGGGATGCAGAAGATTTATCGGATTAATTATTCTGTGGTCGAGGGCGGGCATATGTTCCCACTTGAGTATCCGGAAGCCACTGCAAAGGCGGTCAAAACCCAACTCGCACTTTTGTAATCATCATAAAAAAAGGGACGTTGATTACGTCTCTTTTATACAGCTTCGTGCAAATCGGGAAATTAACGCAGCTGAGAATCTTCCAGATGACGCGCACCTTCCAGAATCATCCGGATCATGATCATGGTCTGTTCGGCAATTTCTTTACGATCTTCAGCAGGCATATCAATCACATTGGCGCCCATGTTGAACACCAGTTGGGTAATCGCTTTGGCGGCAATATCCGGATGAAATAATTTTTTATTGTTTAGACGTTCCAGACGAATCAAATCATCCTGAAGTTCCTGCTGAAAATAATTTAACTGGCGTTCTACTGCCTGTTTATAAGATTTGGAACCGGTATAACCTTCACGTAATAACAGGCTCAGATTGCCTTCATCGGCATCCAGCTGGGCAATAAAAACTTCCACAGAACTGCGGATGATGCTGTTCTGGCGAGAAGCTTGCAGACGTGCTTCATGCAAAATCTGACGCAATACAATTCCGGCACGATCAATCAGCTCAATGGCCAGTTCATCAATATCTTTAAAATGACGATAGAAGCTGTTCGGTGCAATACCAGCTTCACGCGCGACTTCACGTAGACTTAAAGAGGAAATACTTTTTTGTGGCCCAATCAGATTCAACGCAGCCTGAAACAGTTCTTCCTTGGTAATGGTGGCCTTGCGACCGACACTCCGTACGATAATCGGCTCATCAATGCTTTTCGATTGTAATAAAGATGCGTCACTGCTTATTTTCATTGAAGGCTCGTTCATCGATAGGTTCATGCATGAATCATTTTATTATAACCGAGCCAGTCAAGCTTGTGAAATGAATAGAAACAATACGGTTGTATATACAAATATATATACATGTGTATAATAATTCAAAACCTCAAGGTGATGTCGCAAACGATGCATGTACTCCAAAAACTTAAAACGCCGTTGAATGCACTGTCTGATAGTGTTGTTGATCAGCATGCGATTAATTTCTGGATTCAGAAACTCAATCCTATATGGTCGTTGAATCAGCCATTAGGCAAGATCGTGCATAAAGAAAATGCCGCACAGGATATACTGAGTCTGAAAATTCAAGTGAATCGCTTATTTAAGTTTGGTGAAGCAGGGCAGCATCATCCGGTCTATGTGGTGGTAAACGGCATCCGTTATGAACGTAGCTATAGTTTGACCCGTGTAGATGCGCAACATGTTTTATTGACCGTGAAAAAAGTCAATGCCGGTAAAGTCAGTACCTGGTTGGCAGAACAGGCACAAGTAGGTGATGTGATCGAATTTGGTCAGCCTTATGGTGATATGACCTTGCCTGTGCAGACGAGTCCATTGATCTTGCTTGCAGCAGGGAGTGGTATTACCCCAATGCTCAGTATGCTGGAAAGCTTGAGCAAAAAAGGTGAACTATCTGCACCGGTTACTCTCTGGTACTGGGTTAAAAAAGATCAGGATGCCGCATTTAAAGCACGGTTTGAAGAACTTGCTCAAAAACATGCAAATTTCTCATTTCATGTGTATGCCACTCAAGAACAGCCAGCTGCTGCACGTCTTGATGAAACCTATCTGACCGATCTGCAAAATCTGGAAAATAGCATCGTATATTGCTGTGGCCCTTCAGGTTTTGTATCTAAAGCAGAACAGCTTTTTGCTCAGGCAAAACAGTTTAAAGGTGAAGCATTTAGCATGAGCTTGGCGGATCAATCGGATACCGGCTTTATTAATGTCACCCTGACCCAGTCGAAAAAAATTGTCAGCATTCCAAAAGGCCAGTCCATTCTGGTGAGTCTGGAACAGCAAAATATTAAACCGACCCATGGTTGCCGTATGGGCATTTGTAATAAATGTGCCTGCAATAAAGTAGAAGGTTCGACCAAGAATTTGGTCAACGGTGCGCAAAATACCGAACCCGGTAACCTGCTCAAAATTTGTATTAACTCAGCGCAGACTGACCTTGTCATCGACTTATAAGCGAGTTTTATCCTATGAATATGCCAGTAAAATTACAGTATTTTAAAAATCCTAAAAACCGTGAATTAACCCAGTTTGAACTTGATGAACTTGCACGTGAACTTGATGCAATTAAACAAGAAGTGCTAGATGATCTGGGTGAAAAAGACGCCAAATATATCCGTCGTGTCTATTCAACCATTCGCTATTCATCGATTGCCGGTCGTGCTTTGCTGTTTGCAGGCTGGTTCCCGCCAGCGTGGTTGTTGGGGACAGGCCTGTTGGGCTTTGCCAAAATCATGGAAAATATGGAACTGGGTCATAACGTCATGCACGGTCAATATGACTGGATGAATGATCCTAAATTGAATGGTCAGACCTATGAATGGGATATCGTAGGGACTTCAGACAACTGGCGTCAAACACATAACTTTAAGCATCATACCTATACCAATATCAAGGGTATGGATGATGATATCGGTTATGGTTTATTACGCCTCTTCCCGGAACAGCGCTGGAAACCGGGTTATTTACTACAACCAATTTATGCAGTGCCATTCTGTTTATTGTTCCAGTGGGGTGTTGCGATTCAGAATCTTGAATTGGGTAAATACTTCAAAGGTCGCAAAAGCAAAGAGCAGACCAAAGAAGAATGGCGTCCAATGCAGAGCAAAATTGGTAAACAGTTGTTTAAGGATTATGTATTCTTTCCACTCATCGCAGGTCCTGCGGCTTTACCGGTTTTGACCGGCAATATGGTGGCCAATGGTCTGCGTAATATCTGGACATTCAGTATCATTTTCTGTGGTCACTTTACCAAAGATGTGGAAGTATTCCCGAAATCGGTACTGCAAAATGAAAGTCGTGGTCACTGGTATATGCGCCAGATTCGTGGTTCATCCAATCTGACTGGTTCTGAAGCGTTTCATATCTTGACGGGTCATTTAAGTCATCAGATTGAACATCATTTGTATCCTGATGTACCTGCACGTCGCTATCGTCAAATGGCACCGAAAGTTCAGGCTGTTTGTGAAAAATATGGTTTGAACTATAACAATGCCAGCTTGGTAAAACAGTACGGTAGTGTGATCAAACGTATTGTGAAATATGCATTTCCGTTTAAGAAATAATTTTTCTTAAAGCTAAAAAAACTACTTCAAATGAAGTGGTTTTTTTAGCTAGGAGGCGAATACTTCAGGAAGTAAAAATCCTGATTACGAAGCTATTTAAGATGATTTCAAGGCATAAAGTAAAAAAGTTAATCTGCCATTTATAGCGTTGTCTAAAGGTGTTTAGTAGGTTAACCCGATAGAATGGAAAGGACTAATATGGCATCGAATGAGCTGAAATATTAATTTTTGGAAGCTGTTGATCTTGACCCTCAAAATAGCTTTGCTGCGCCAGACTGAGCATTTCTATATCTTCCTTGCTATTCCCATAAGCATAAATTTCAGCATAATTATCCAGATTATATTTTTCTAGAATTCTAATTTTCTTTTGTGTGTTACTACAGTCAGGAGTTTGATAAAACCCTGTCAATTTCCCAGCTTTGATTTCAACTTCGCTACAGATTAAATCGATATTTAAATAACTGCACACCGGTTTAAGATACAAATCCAATGAGGCTGATACCAGCACGACTTCATGTCCTAATTGTTGATGCTGTTTAAGTTGTTCTAATAATTTCGGATTCAACTTGAATATTAGTTGTTGTGCATAATCCTGAGCTAATTGCAGAATTTCCTCTGCATCACTGTTTTTAAACATGCTGGCATACAATTTGGGTCGCATGCGGTGTGCCGGATAGAAATTTAAATAATAGGCCTGTATCCATGGCAAAATTTGCATGCCGCGTTTTACAATATGCCGTTTTCTTAAGGCATGGAAAATGAACCCGGTAAAGCTATCATGTAGATACAGGGTTCCATCAAAATCAAATAAGGCTAGAGTTTTAGATTTTTGATTTTGCGCATGCATGTTTGATATCGACCATCGACGCGGGTAGCAAACCAGTTAGTATTATAATCACGACTTAATTTTGGTCCGGATATGACCACTTCAGGCATAATGGCATAGATAGGATCTTTACCCGTTTTTTCCTGATAAAGCTTGCTGACACCACGATAAGTCATCGTATCTTCAAAGTCTTTATCTTTTTCTTTCTTTAAATCAGCTCGGATTTGACGTTCAGTGATAATAAAATTATTTTTGGCAAAAACACTGATTAACTCACGCTCAGATTGACTCTTCTGCGAACGGATCGCGCCATCTTTAGTATAGAGCAATAAGTCGCCATCCAGATCAAGTTCGGCTTCAGTTAAATCATTTAACATGCTCTGAAAAGCGGCATTTCGACTGGAATACATGCCCGAGTTATAGTCCGCAAAACGATAAATTGGCTTGTCATAATCCGCCGGATACATCATCAGGCGATGAATCCCATAATACAGACCGCCATATTGACTGTAGAGATCGGTACGTAACTCTGCGATATTGCCGCCTTGGCGTTTATGTTCTTTCGCATAGCTGATATGTACCTGCATTGAACCCAAGGTGGTAATTGGATTCATTTTCTCGCCAATATTCTGGCCGACCAGTTTGGCAGCACCAGTCAGGGCACTAACATAATAGTGCTTCGACATATAGTCAAATATTTCACGATATAATTCGTCGAGTTCACGTTCCGTTTTGACCCGGCGCATCTGGCTCAAGTAGTTGTCTTCAGGACTTGGGTGATTCTTGAGAACTTCCTGGAAATATCCTGCAACTGTGCCACCAATCGCTTGACCGAGTTTATCTTTGAATTTTTCATCAAGGCGACCTTGGACTTCCTTAACCGCCTTTTCACCCAAACCCGGAACAGTAGGATCTGCAACAAAGTTAGATTCCTGATCAACCACTGCCACAATCGTACAAACATTTTCCTTGGTTTGAGGAATGCCAAGCTGCTCTGTGATGTCATAAATATCTTGTGCCCAAGACTCACGTTGGTTGACACGGCTTGGAATAGCTTTACGAATATGTTCAACTTCAAGTGTCGGTTCATCCTCTTTTGACCACCATGAACCATTGCCACAGCCGGCAAGACTCAGAGAAAGTGCAAGTACAGACAATGACTTAAAAGAAAAACAAGAAGCGAAAGTTTTATTCATGGTGTCGTAAATTAATTGAAAAGATGAGCGAATAAGGCAGATGCAGTATACTATGCCCATCAAAAAAGTGATGAATTTATATGTATATTGGTCCATATCAACTGTCAAACAATTTGATTGTCGCTCCCATGGCAGGTGTGACCGATCGTCCGTTTAGAACCTTGTGCAAATACTTTGGTGCAGGCCATGCGGTCAGTGAAATGATGACATCTGACAAAACTTTGCGCATGAGTAAAAAGAGCTTATATCGTGCCAATTTTGATGGAGAGCTGGCACCGATTTCAGCGCAGATTGCTGGTTCAGATCCCCATGATCTGGCTGAAGCGGCACGTTATCAGGTGGCCAATGGTGCGCAAATTGTTGATATTAATATGGGCTGCCCAGCCAAAAAGGTCTGTAACCGACTCGCCGGTTCTGCTTTATTGCAGGATGAAGATCTAGTTGCGCGTATTCTGGATGCAGTTGTGGCTGCAGTTGATGTGCCAGTGACCTTAAAAACCCGTCTTGGTTATTTGAACGGCCAGGAAAATATTATACGGGTCGCCAAACGTGCTGAACAAGCCGGAATTGCGGCACTGGCTTTACATGGCCGTACCCGTGAAGATATGTACCTGAATACCGCGCGTTATTCTTTAATCAAAGACGTAAAGGAAATGTTGAAGATTCCCGTGATTGCTAACGGTGATATCGACAGTCCGGAAAAAGCCAAATATGTGCTGGATTATACTGGTGCAGACGCAATTATGATTGGTCGTGCAGCACAAGGTCGGCCCTGGATTTTTCGTGAAATTGCCCATTATTTGAAAACCGGTCAACATCTTGATGCACCGAGTATTACAGAAGTTAAAGATGTACTGCTGGGACATTTGACAGAATTATACGAATTTTACGGCGAGTATTCCGGCTGCCGGATTTCCCGTAAACATATTGCTTGGTACACCAAAGGTTTGCGTTCCAGCAACGAGTTTCGCCAGAACATGTATCAGGTGGAAAATACGGCTGACCAGTATCGTGTGGTAGAAGATTATTTTAATGCATTGCTAGAACATGGTTTAACCATGAATGATGTACAAGTCGAGCAGGTGAATTTACTGGAAACCAAGTAATGACGGGCAAAATTCAGCGAATCATTTAATATTTTTTGCATGAAATCCCTACCTTTTTTATCTTGAGCGGGCTGATTTTTGCATTCTGTTTACACTTCAGCCTGTCTAATACATAGCAGCACAGTTTGTTCACTTAAACTGGACAGGACTTGGACATTGCTTACTCAAGCTTCCTCTATGATGAACCTATCCAGATATAAACCAGATGTGATCCATCTTGTTTATCGTCATCATTGAGGGAGATCTGTAATGACAAATACCAATCGTCCAGTCACAGAGTTTAGCCATAAAACGTCAACGGAATTGCCACAAGAACGCAGTGAAGGCATAAATATCAATCCGACTGATACTAACGCTCGTCCAGATTTGAATACACCCGTGAAAGATAATCCTCGTGTTCCAGACATGAATGAAGGTGAGGATAATCTGGCTGCGACCAGTGCCGGTACTTTGGGTGGAGCTGCGGTAGGCGCAGTTGCAGGTCTAGTAGGTGGTCCTCCAGGTGCAGTGGTGGGTGGTATTATCGGTGGAGTAGTTGGCGGTATTGCAGGTAATGACATTGCAACGCCTGATCATGGGAAGCAGACAGATAATTACCAGCACCCAGAGAACTTTCCTGAGGCAGATAACTATCGACATCCAGATCATTTGAGAGCAGAAGATAATTACTGGAGAGATGAGTATCATAATCGCCCGTATTTCAATGAAACGCGTAGCACATATGGCGATCTAGATTATGATCGTGATTATCGCGGTGCTTACCGGGTCGGTTATGAAAATCGTCCGATGTATGAGCATGATACGGATTTTGACCGTGCCGAACCTGAACTGCGTACCAAGTGGGAACAGTTAAAAGGTGAGTCCCGCCTCAACTGGGAAGAAGCGAAATTTGCAGTTAAAGATGCCTGGCATCGTGTCACACGCTAATTCTAGATAAATTAAAAACCTCTCCATGTGGAGAGGTTTTTTTATGATTCAAGTATTAAAGATGCTTCATTTCCAGTATGAGCTGGTTAATCAGATCGGAAGCTTCCATTTCACGAATCTGTGCTACGTTCGAACCTGCCCAGAATGCACCATAACCTTGATCCCCATGTTTGGCAGCAGCAGCATGTAATTGCTTGGCCAGATCATAAGTATATGGATAGGCCGGAACATCCAGTCGCTCCGGTGTATCCACCTCAATATGCCAGTGGTTAATGATGCCGCGTGCAGGACGACCGGAAATGCTGGCACTGACTTGAGTGAGTGGCTTGGAAAATAGGGCTTTACGATAAGCCTCATTGGCATTGGAAGATTTGCATTGCACAAATGCAGTCCCGAGTTGCACGGCATCTGCACCGAAATCCATCATTTGACGCGCTTGCTCACCCGTCATAATCCCGCCTGCCGCTACAATCGGCAAGGAAGAATGCTGTTTGATCAGTTTCACCAGATTCGAGGTTTTGACTGAAGCATCAAACTTGGTGCTAAAAATCCCACGATGGCCGCCAGCTTCAATCCCCTGTGCAATAATGATATCAATTCCGGCTGCCTCAATAGCTTTGGCTTCGGCAAAATTGGTGGCAGACACCATGGTCAGAATCCCGGCCTGTTTGAGGGCTTGAATTTGATGTGGATGCGGAATCCCAAAATGAAAGCTGACTGCTCGCGGTTTGGTTTCCAATACCAGATTCAGGAAGTCATCATTGTCTTTAAAACTCGGATAAATACACTTCAAATGCTGGGGTGCCTGAGCGCCATATTTGGCAAATTTATCTTTAAACTGGGCAATCCAGGCCTGCGCTACAGCTTCATCTAGAGGCATACTGTCATGACAGAAAAAATTGACCTGAAAAGGGCAATCTGTCAATTCCTGGGTCTTTAAAATCTGTTGTCGCGCTGCATCAATACTGCTGGCCCCCAGACCCAGTGAACCCAAGCCACCCTGATTGGACACTTCGGCAGCAAGCTCGGGCGTAGAGACACCTGCCATCGGTGCCAAGAAAATAGGGTGTTTAATTCCGAGATTTTCTAATAAAGACATAGATTTGCTCCTTGTTATGCTTTTACTTTGCCTTTGAGCACAAAATTAAGCAAATCATATTGGTTATTTTATTTTGAAATACTGCAGCATGGGTTACGTGTTATTTACATTTCTTGCGACACGCTATGTCGTCAAAGAGACGGATTATTTATAGGTCTAGAAATTAAGACTTTATAATAGCTTTTTGGTCACATATTCTCTGAGCTCATGTCTGATCGTATCCGTGAAAAACTGCAAATTTTAGCCGATGCTGCCAAATATGATGTGTCGTGCTCATCCAGTGGTAGCAATCGTAAAAATAAAGAAAAGGGTGTGGGCAATACCGGCAATGGCATCTGTCATAGCTATACCGAAGATGGCCGCTGTGTTTCCTTGCTGAAAATTCTGTTCTCTAATGTCTGTATTTTTGACTGTTCCTATTGTGTTTCGCGCCGTTCCGCTGATGTCCAGCGTGCAGCATTTACCGTGCAGGAAGTCGTGGATCTGACCATGAATTTTTATCGGCGTAATTATATTGAGGGGCTGTTTCTCAGTTCGGGTATTTTTAAGTCGGCGGATCACACCATGGAACGGATGCTGCAAGTGGTCAAAAAACTTAGACTCGAAGAAAACTTTAATGGCTATATTCATCTGAAAACTATTCCGGGTGCATCACAGGAGATCATTACCGAAGCCGGACTGTATGTCGACCGTATGAGTATTAATCTGGAAATGCCAACAGAAGCAGGACTGCAAAAATTTGCGCCTGAGAAAACCCATGCTGAAGTACAAAAAGACTTGGGCATTGTGCGTGACCGGTTGATCCAGCTCAAAGATGAACGCAAGCTGATCAAGTCAGTCCCCAAGTTTGTACCTGCCGGACAAACTACACAGATGGTGGTGGGCGCGCATAGTGAAACCGATCAGGACATTATTTTGATGGCTGACCGGCATTACAAGGAATTCAAGCTGAAAAGGGTGTATTTCTCTGGTTATATCCCGATTAATCCTGAAGATAAAGCCTTACCCGCCATCGGTTCAGCACCGCCATTATTAAGAGAAAATCGTCTGTATCAATCTGACTGGCTGATGCGTTTTTATGGCTTTGCTGCTGATGAAATTGTCGATGAGCAGCATCCGAATCTGGAGCTGGATATTGATCCCAAACTCAGTTGGGCCTTGCGTCATCCTGAAGCCTTTCCAGTCGATATTAACCGTGCCGACTATAAAATGATTCTACGGGTACCCGGTATAGGTGTACGTTCTGCCCAGAAAATTGTACAGGCCCGCCGTTTTGGACAGATTCATATTGACCAGCTAAAACGCATGGGCGTGGCTTATAACCGGGCGCAGCATTTTATCTGCTGTGCAGATACACCGAAATTTAAGAAAGATCAGCAGTCCCATCAGATTCGCCAGCAAATTTTGATGTCAGGACAATCCAAATATCAGCAGCAACTTTCACCTCAATTAGGATTGGGTTTCTAGTGGCAAGTTACTGTTTTGATGGCAGCATGACTGGTCTGCTCAGTTGTGTATTTCGTGCTTTCGAGTTTAAAGAATTTAACGTGATAGTGACGGCCAATCCTCAAGCACAAACAGGTTTATTTGATGAATTTATCCATGTGGCCTCTAATGATCAGCATGGGCAGCGGGTGTGGCAGGGATTAAAGCAGAAAGTATCTTCCAGCAGTTTGCGTGCTTTTTACTATACGTTTTTGTCAGAGCAGGAAGCAGCGTTCCAGACTCTTTTTGATTTTGCAGTCTATGTCTTTCAAAACCAGCGTCCAGTCGATAAAGATTATGGTCATACTGCGGTGATCGGCATGTCGCAATGGGCCAAGCAAGTGGGGCGGGAAAAGCATCGTATGGAGGCTTTTGTACGCTTTAAAAAAGCCAAAGATGGTTTGTTTCTGAGTCTGGTCAGACCGGATTTTAATGTCTTGCCGATTATTTCCCGACATTTTCAGGAGCGTTATCAGGATCAAAGCTGGCTGATTTATGACGAGCAGCGTAATTACGGTATTTATTATGATTTAAGGCAGATGCATCAGGTCGAGATGAACGCTGAAATAATCGATCCACAAATCCGGATTGGTCATAGTCAATCATTCAGTATTGAACTGGATGATCAAGAGCTGCTATATGATCAGCTCTGGAAAGACTATTTTAACAGTGTGAATATTCAGGCGCGCAAGAACATGAAATTGCATATTCAATATGTGCCAAAGCGCTACTGGCGTTATATGAATGAGAAATTACTTTAAACAGTACATCAAGCTGCTTTCAGGCATAATAAGCATTGGTATATTTAAATTGAGTGTATAAACATGAAGGTATGGCTAACGTCATTAGCGCTGCTCACTGGATTAACTGCATGTTCGGAACAACCACAAAAACCGGTCGTAGATCCAGCCAAATATCAGGTTCAGACCGCACAGGAACTGCAGCAACGTTTTGATGCACTCAATGTCCAGTTAGCCCAAGACTTTCAGAAATTTAAGAAAGTCGAAAGCATTGCTTTCGCACACCAGTTTCCTTTAGATGTCAATAATCTGCAAAGCTTGAACCAGCATCTCGTTAGCAGTACCGCATTAAAACCTAGTAAAATCGCCTATTGCGATATGATGAATAGTTATTTTGCCGATATGTTCCGTTTGGGACATTACAATCTGGAACTGGTCGATGACATTAAATTGCCCAATGCCAAGAATGAAAATTTAAAAGCTAATTTCTCTGATGCTGATCATTTTTATACCTTTATTCTGGATCGTTATACGACTTATCGTCAGGTTCAGCAGACCATGGGTTATGGCTGTAATTTAAAAGCTGCGCTGTAAATCCTAAAGCCAGAAAAAAGCCCATCACAGATGGGCTTTTTTGATTTTAAGCATTAGCAACCGGTCAGTTTTTCAGGCTGCGGTTTTTCATTCGGGAAGAAGATCGGACGAAGTTTTACCCCAATGCCATTGCCGATAAAGGCAAACACCAGCCATAACCAGCCATGCAGACTACCCGACGCAATTCCACTGAAATATGCACCGATATTACAACCATAAGCCAGTCTTGCGCCATAGCCCAGCATTAAGCCACCTACAACAGCAGCAATCAGTGAGCGCTTTGGAATATTAAAATTCGGCGCAAATTTACCTGCCAAGCTAGCTGCCAATAAAGCACCCAGCATGATACCGAAGTTCATCATTGAGGTAATATCAAACCATAATGATTCTGCCAGTGCTTTGGCATTGCCTGCTTTTTGCCAATAATCCCAAGAAGCTACATCAACACCCACAAGCGTAGCACCTTTGGCACCCCAAACTGCCAGCGCAGAGGTCACGCCCCAAGGACGACCTGCGAGTGCCAGAGTCGCAAAATTGAGCAAGGTCAGAATAATACCGCCCCAAATCAGAGGCCATGGACCACGAACAAAGCGCTTCCAGCCCTGATGTTCACTGCTTGGCTCAATTTCCAGGCTGCCATGACGTTTCTTTTCGAAATAAACAGTCGCCGCAGCAATGATGGCAAAAACGATAAAGCTCAACAGCAATCCAGGGAGGACGCCTAAACTTTCTACTATGGAAATCGGTTCAAGATGTGGCAGGGCAAACCACCAGTCAAGGTGCGAGGTCGCAATCACAGACCCGATACAGAAAAACAGTAGCGTTACCAACATACGTGCACTACCGCCACCCACGGTATATAGCGTACCTGATGCACAACCGCCACCGAGCTGCATACCAATACCGAAAATAAAGGCGCCAATCATAACTGACATGGAAACAGGGTTAACGTTGCCTTTGACTGGATTACCGAACAATTCACCTGCACCTAAAGTCGGGAAGAACAGCAAAACGGCCAGAGCGAGCATAATCATTTGTGCGCGTAAACCACGACCGCGACGTTCCTTGATAAAGACACGCCAGCTCGAAGTAAAACCAAATGAAGCATGATACAGGGTCATGCCCAGTGCACCACCAACCAAAAATAATAAGGCCTGATTTAAGCCTACGATTTGATAGGCACCGATTGTACCTATGATAAGCAAGATAAAAGCTGCCCAGACCGAAATATTCGACCGTTGGGAAGCAGCAACAATGACTGACATGGGAGATTGAATTTTAAAAATAAAGGCTGGTATTCTACTGAATTTCAGTTTAAATGCAGCCCGTTTTGCGTAGTGAATCACAATTAATTCATTCTAATACTTGATAAGTTTTATCAGTTTATCTGATTTTATCCACTCACTTAGATAAAAAATTGATCCCCTCAAGAAATAATGCAATTTCAATTTAGATCATTCGATATTTAAAATCATCTCTGATAAAAAAGCCTGCAATCGCAGGCTTTTAAACATCAAACTGAATGCTAAAATCAGTTTTCAGCTTTTTCCCGAACTTCTCCGGCACCTTCTTCAACTGCCGCTGCAGTTGCTGCAGTTGCTTTACGTGCTGCTTCCGCAGTGGCATCTGCTGCTCTAGACGTTGCAGCAGCTGCTTCGTCCGCTGCCTGAGCAGTATTTTCTGCGGCATTATCCATTGCTCGTTCGGTTTCTACCGCAGCCTCACGGCTGGCATCTTCCATATCATGACCGGCTTGATTGGCTGCATTTTCTAAATGCTCACCTGTGGTTGCGCCGGTTTCAGGCGCTTCTTCTTTACTACAGCCGACTAAGGCAACAGTGGTCGCCAAACCTAAAGCAATCAGTAATTTATTCATCGAGTAATATCCTTTTGTTGTTGTAGAGCTGCAATCTAATTTAGCAGCCATTTATTTAGATTTATGCTAGCAAATAGATCAACATTTGTTGATTAACTGTAACTTTTTTCGATACTTATACTATAATGGCTCAGTCGGAAGTTGTTTTAAGTTTCATGGAATAGTGATATTCACAGAGAGGGAAGTCTTAATAGTATCATTCGATAGGCAGGTTATAGTATGAAGCTTGGCATTTAAATATTTGTCATCACGACCTAGAGATAATTCTAAAGATGAAGAAATGAAAGACATAAAAAAAGCCCGCATGATGCAGGCTTTTTTTAAGAAAAACTTATAGACCAGCAGACGCTTTAAGCGCTTCCACTTTGTCAGTTTTTTCCCAGGTAAAGGCAGTATCAGAACCTTCACGACCGAAGTGACCATAAGCAGCAGTTTGCTTATACATCGGCTGGATCAGGTCAAGCATACGGGTAATGCCATATGGACGTAAGTCGAAATGTTCACGAACCAGTGCAATAATCAATTCTTCAGAGACTTTTGCAGTATTGAAGGTATTGATTGAAATTGAAGTTGGCTCAGCAACACCAATTGCATAAGACACCTGAATTTCACACTTGTCAGCCAGGCCAGCAGCAACGATGTTTTTCGCTACATAACGACCTGCATATGCAGCAGAGCGGTCAACTTTAGATGGATCTTTACCAGAGAAAGCACCACCGCCGTGACGTGCCATACCACCGTAGGTATCTACGATAATTTTACGTCCAGTCAAACCACAGTCACCCACAGGACCACCGATCACAAACATACCCGTTGGGTTGATGTGGAATTTGGTCTCTGCATGGAACATGTCAGCAGGAATGATTTTCTTCACGATTTCTTCAATCACAGCTTCTTTCAGGTTTGCTTGAGTGATTTCAGGATCATGTTGAGTCGAAAGAACGACTGCATCTAAACGAACTGGTACGCCATTTTCATAAGCAAACGTTACCTGGCTTTTTGCATCTGGGCGTAACCATGGCAAGGTGCCATTACGGCGTAATTCAGCCTGTTTTTCCATCAAGCGATGCGCATATGAAATCGGCGCAGGCATTAATACATCAGTTTCGCGGCTTGCATAACCAAACATCAAGCCCTGGTCACCGGCACCCTGATCTTCAGGTTTCTGGCGGTCTACACCCTGAGCAATTTCAGGTGACTGTTTACCAATCATGTTGATCACGGCACAGGTTGAGCCATCAAAACCAAGATCAGAATGGTGATAACCAATTCCGTTTACGGTATGACGTACAATTGCCTCAAAATCAACATTTGCTGTCGTTGTGATTTCACCGGCAAGTACAACCGCACCTGTTTTTACAAGCGTTTCACAAGCAACCCGTGCATATGGGTCTTCTTTTAAGATTGCATCCAAAATAGCGTCACTGATTTGGTCAGCCATTTTATCTGGATGGCCTTCGCTTACAGATTCCGAAGTAAATACAGCGTACTCGCGCATAGTCCTATCACAGTTAATTTTAAAGACCCGATATGTTACATCGAGTTGCGCTCTAGGACTAGCTTAACAGGACAAAATTGGTCGAAATTGTTTCAAATTATTGTGTTTTTAATTGATTAATAGAATTAAAAAAATTGATATGTCTATTTAGGCAGCATTATTGATTGGGGAATATGAAGCAACAATATTTTAATCTGTCAGACTGTCAGAAAATTAAATGCTTAGATTTCCGATTAAATCTTAAAAAAATAGACGATAGAAAAAATACAAAGCTCAAAATTCAAAATTTACTTAAGCAAGTGATCATTACATCAATAAAGCAGATTCAGACTGTGCGCCTTGCGACCAACTGTCTTGTCGATGTTCAAGCGTGTCTTCATATTAGCGCTAAGTCTTCCACATTAGCTGGTTAGGAGTGGCGACATCTTTTGCTATGGACTTCTTGGAGCAAGACTGTACGGAGATCAGAAATCATGTATCAAAAGGCATTTACCCTGATTGAAGTACTGATCGTACTCATCATCATCGCGATTTTAGTAACGATGGCTTTTATGAGTTATCAAGCTTATGTCGTGCGTAATCAATTGGCCGAAGTATTTGAGCAAGCTGGAGCATATCGAACCCAGTTTATTGCTTCGGATCAGCACTGTGATGCCGGACGCGAGATTGGTGGGCATGGTCAATATATCGAAAAAGTGATCATTAACGCTACGTGCCGGATAGAGTTCAAGATACGAGAGCAGGGAGTAGATGCTGCGATTCGCGGGAAATCGGTTGCTTTTGATGTTCATAGTGGCAAATGTTATTCCACTGATATTCAGCAGCGCTATTTGCCTAAAGACTGCCAAGGGCAATAACTCTCCCGAAGTTGAAAATTAGCCTAAGCAAATTAGGTTTCACCTGTATATCAAAAAATCCTACCCATATTTTATAAAATTTAGTACAAATTACATTATGACTAGTTTAGTTAATTGTATAGATTTTCTTCAAAAATAATGATGTGAGACATATGAAATAGAAACAAAATCAGCATAAATTCAATCCTGTCTATCTGCTTAAATTGTAGATACAGACAATAAAGTTAGCTAGGAAATGAGGGATAATTCAATCTGAAAACTGGTAGAGAGAAGCGAAGCCGAAGAAGAAATGTGGAATAATTGTACGATAAGGCAAGAGACACTCAATAAACTGATAAATATTGTTGGTTAGTCTTTACCCCTCGCTGTTTTTTTAAGACAATAGACAGCAGTTTTGAAAGTCTTTTCATCATTTCCTATTTCTGAATATTTTGGACTCTGATTTATGACAACCCCGCTTAATGAACGTCGTATTGCAAACGCAATTCGTGTATTGGCAATGGATGCTGTGCAAAAAGCAAACTCAGGACATCCAGGTGCTCCAATGGGGATGGCAGATATCTCTGATGTGGTTTGGCGTGAATTCATGAACCACAACCCTACCAACCCGAATTGGGCAAACCGTGACCGTTTTGTATTGTCAAATGGCCATGGCTCTATGCTTCAATATGCGCTTCTTCATTTAACGGGCTACGATCTTTCGATTGAAGATCTAAAAGCATTCCGTCAACTTCATTCTAAAACACCTGGTCACCCGGAATTGGGCTATGCGCCAGGAATTGAAACGACGACTGGTCCTTTAGGTCAAGGCATCGCGAATGCTGTTGGTTTTGCACTGGCTGAAAAAACCCTAGCTGCACAATTTAACAAAGACGATATCCAAGTTGTAGATCACTTCACTTACTGCTTCCTTGGCGATGGCTGTTTGATGGAAGGTGTTTCTCACGAAGCATGTTCTTTGGCAGGAACATTGGGTCTGGGCAAATTGATTGCTTACTATGACGACAATGGCATCTCGATTGATGGCGAAGTGGAAGGCTGGTTCTCTGACGATACAGAACAACGCTTCCTGGCGTACGGCTGGCAAGTGATTAAAGTTGATGGCCACGATGCAGATGCAATCCGTCAGGCAACTTTAGAAGCTAAAGCTGAAACTGCTAAACCAACCATCATTATTTGTAAAACTGTGATTGGTCTGGGTTCACCAAACAAGCAAGGTAAAGAAGACAGTCATGGTGCACCACTCGGTCATGACGAAATCGTCTTGACTCGTGAAGCACTAGGCTGGACTGATGAAGCATTTGTAATTCCTGAAGATGTTTATGCAGCTTGGGATGCGAAAGCCAAAGGTGCTGAATCAGAAGCAGCTTGGAACGAAACATTTGCTGCTTATGCTGCAAAATATCCAGCTGAAGCAGCTGAGCTTAAACGTCGTTTATCTGGTGAATTACCGGCTGACTTCGTTGCAAAAGCGGATGCTTATATTGCAGAAGTGAATGCCAAAGCTGAAACGATCGCAACGCGTAAAGCGAGCCAAAATGCATTACAAGCACTTGTTCCATTATTGCCAGAAGTTCTAGGTGGTTCTGCGGATCTTGCAGGTTCTAACCTGACCCTTTGGAAAGGCGCGCAAGGCGTACAGGACAATCCGGCAGGTAACTACGTACACTATGGCGTACGTGAATTCGGTATGACTGCAATCGCGAATGGTGTTGCACTGCATGGCGGTTTTATCCCTTACGTAGCAACATTCCTGATGTTTATGGAATATGCACGTAATGCCGTACGTATGTCTGCATTGATGAAACAGCGCGTGATCCATGTGTATACGCATGACTCAATTGGTCTGGGTGAAGATGGTCCAACGCATCAACCTGTTGAGCAGATCGCATCCCTTCGTGGTACGCCAAATCTAAACACATGGCGTCCATGTGACACGGTTGAAGCGGCAATTTCTTGGAAATCTGCATTAACGCGTGCTGAAGGTCCAACCGCATTGATCTTCTCCCGTCAGAATTTGCCATTCCAAACCCGTACTCAAGCTCAAATTGAGAACGCTGCGAAAGGTGGTTATGTACTGGCTGAAGAAAAAGGCGAATTGAAAGCCATCATTATTGCAACTGGTTCTGAAGTATCTCTGGCAATGGAAGCTTATGCACAGCTTGAAGGCGTGCGTGTCGTGTCTATGCCATGTGCTGAAGAATTCATGAAGCAAGATGCAGCTTATCGTGAAGCGGTTCTTCCATCAAATATTCGTGCACGTGTTGCTGTTGAGGCTGCACATGTTGATTACTGGTGGAAATTTGTGGGTCTTGATGGTCGCGTAATCGGTATGACCACTTATGGCGAATCTGCACCTGCAAAAGATCTGTTCCAGTTCTTCGGTATTACTACTGAAGCAGTGGTTGCAGCTGTAAAAGAGATTACTGCATAATCAACTGATTAGGCGGTTTATTAAAAGACGCTCCATTTTTGGGGCGTCTTTTATTTTTTCGCTTTTTAGCGTTGTTTTCATGTGGCAATCGTTAGAAAGTTCTCCCATAGTCGAAATGAAAGAGTGAGATGAACATGAGCTTGTATGAACAAATTAACGATGAAATTACTTTAATGGATGCAGGCGAACTCAAGTGGATCGGACAGGAATTACCTCTTGAAGCGATGGTTGCAGTTGATTTAATGCTGCAAGAATTAGCCGAAGAAAAGGTCATTAAAGTGCGTCGTAAAAATCATGAAAAGACGACTGGCCTAAAACAGGTTGATCGTATTCTGGTTGAAAAACTTTAAACATAATGCATGAAAAGTCCCTGATTGGGACTTTTTTTATGCCGGATGATTTTCATCTGACAGGTTGCTTATGAGCACCAGATGAGATAAAGCTAAGTTTAGGCCGCTATAAAAATTCAGCGACCACTATTGAAACGACTTAAATTAAAGAAATAAGCCAAAGAAGCAGTTAAACATGAATATACAGTGCCAGATCCAGATCAAATCTCTAGAGCAAATATCACAGCCGGAATGGCTATTTTTATGGCAAGACTATCAACGCTTTTATCAGACCCAAATTTCGGATGAGGTAAGTAAAAATACCTGGGATAAATTAACTAATTATGAGTTAGATTCAATGTACGGTTTTGCGGCCTTGATTGATGGAAAGGTCGTAGGGATTGTGCATGTCATCGAACATAACAGTAGCTGGACAGTAAGACCCTATGCCTATTTGCAGGATCTATTTACCCATCCTGATTATCGCGGACAGGGCGTGGCGCGCAAGCTGATTCAGCATGTCTATCAGGTCGCGCAGCAGCGTAATTGCGACCGGGTTTACTGGCTGACTCATGAATTAAACCATCAGGCACAAGCGTTGTATAACAAAGTCGCCAAGAAAACTGGATTCATCCAGTACCGTATGGATTAAAGCTCAAAAATTAAAAAAATAACTTACAATTTTATCGTTTCATCGCTGCAACAAAACGTTTTATCTTTAGGGCTGTAAACAGTTCCAGATTCTATACACTTAATAACATCCAAAACGTGAGATAAAAACATGAATTTCAAAACATTAGCATTAGGCTTGGCGGTCGCATCTGTAGCAACAGTTTCTATGGCAAAACCAGTGGCCTATACGATTGACCCGACTCATTCAGCAACGGTGTTCTCTTGGAGCCACTTTGGTTTCTCTACACCATCTGCAAACTTCAGTGACATCCAGGGTACGATTAATGTTGATAATGTAAAACCTGCGAATTCTTCGGTCAATGTGAATATCCCGGTTGCAAGCATTAATACGAATGTGAAAGCGCTGGATGACCATATTAAGACAGCAGAATTTTTTGATGCTGCCAAATATCCGAATATCACTTTTAAAAGTACTAAAGTTCAGGCTTTAGGCAAAAACAAATACAAAATCACCGGTAACTTAACCGTAAAAGATGTCACTAAACCTGTGGTACTGGACGCAGTTTTAAATAAACAAGGCGTGCACCCAATGACAAAATTACAAACGATTGGTTTCAATGCAACCACTTCATTTAACCGTTCAGCCTTTGGGGTAGGCGGTTATGTTCCAAATGTGGGCGATAAAATTACAGTAAACATTACTACCGAGGCTTCTGTACCTGCTCCGAAAAAATAAGCATGACAAATTAAAAAAGCACCCAACTGGGCATTGCTGTCCCACAATTTTTCACAAGAGGAAGCTCATTTGAGCTTCCTCTTGTTTTATGGGTATTTTATCGGGTGAAAATAAAGCTTTTAAAGTTCTTCTTTCAAACAAA
>NZ_JBBCWZ010000045.1:0-26763 GCF_037145695.1 Acinetobacter sp. USHLN143 | reverse complement strand
TAATGCAGTACGATCTTCAAAGTTAAGATGATGGTATGACAATTTTATATACTCCATAAACCCTTTAAATTAATTAGGTGGTTTATGTCGCACTTCAAGTTTTACTCTGCCCTTTATCATCTTGTCTATGTGAGATTTTTAAATTTTTCCAATGACCAAATCCACGTGTAACAGGATAATCCTGCTTATTAATTAGTCTATTATAAATATTTTGGTTTTGATCACCAAATAATACCATCTCCCCATCTTCTGCTAAAAAGTTGTAAATTATGATTTCTAACCACTCTACTTCAAAATCTTGAACTTCATCAATAAAAATAGTTTGGTACTTTATTGGTTTTTCATTAGCTTCTTTAAAAAGATCTGTTTTAAATACTCTTTCAAAAAAATCCTCTAAAACAAGTTTTTCATCTCGGGCATTTTTTTCAATTTCAAATAAGTCTTTGCTTGATAAACCAATAATTTCAGCATTTGACTTTTCTTTAAAATCTAGGTCAAGAATTTCATTATTTTCAAAGTTTTCAAGATCCTCATCTTGATCACCTGATGTTGGAAAAGGAATGCCTAAATTGTTAAGTTGGGACTTAAAAAAATAATGATAGTTGCTTATTTCAATTGATTTATTGTCGAAATCTAAATTATTAAAGCGAAATGCTTTTTTAATTTTATCACGTATTAGGTTTCGAAGAGCTAAGTTATATGTCAATACTAGCACAGTACTATTGTGTCGCTTAAATGCGCGAGCGGTTTTTTCGGCTAGTAATGTGGTTTTTCCACTACCAGCAACACCTCGAATTTTCATTTTTGTATTTGGAATACTATCAAGTAATTTATTTTGATATTTATCAAATGTGTAGTAATGACCTTGTTCTTCAAAATGCTTTGGTGGAATTAAAATTTTCGTAAAATCATCGTAAATATGTTCTTGAAATATCGGATTTTTTTTAAGGTTATTTATTTTTTTAATTAAACTAGAGATATTGTCTTGAGCAAACGTATTAAATCTGTCCCGTTCTAGTTGGTATTTTTTTGAACTGTATCTTTGCTCATTTGCTGAATTTATAAGTTGTTTTACTTCATTTATAGGACGGTCATAGAGTGCAGATAATCTATCTTTTGTCGTAGTATGTAAATATACAAAGCATTGAATTGTTTTATAAAAGTTAGAATTTAATATATTTGAAAAACCTAATGAGGGTATATGGAGTTCAAATAAATGCGACTTATATTTGAATGCTTGTTGCATTGGTGCGCTAGTTCTTATTTTTGGATTGTGATTTGTGCGCCAATGATTATTTTTATCAATAAAATAATTTGACATGTCCCAGTCTTTGACTTCAATAATAATTGCACCATGTCCTTTTTTTAAAATCAAGAAGTCGGGGCGATCTCCATCAAGATAAGGATTGAAATAAACATCAAATGTGTCATCTAATTCTTGTGCAAGCCTATTTAAAAGAAATGATTCACCTTCAGTTGGCTTGACTGTGAGTTGGTCAATAATTTCTAAGCTTGGGAAAAAATTAGCCATTCGAATGTTTCTTGGTTGTAAATTATTAATATATAGCATTTATTTTAATTTTCATCAATTGTTTGGCTAGTTTAAAAACGTGGTCGTGCATCTAAAAATACTATAAAATACTACCCAATTTTGCTTTTGCAATTTTAATTCGTTTCACCAGAACCTATTTATCATAAGGTTTTGAAAAATAGGAAATATTCATGAGTACCCAGTTTTCTGCACTTGTTTCTAAACTCAAAGAGATTTTTCAAATCAATCGTCCTGATTTGGATTTTGGAGTTTATCGTATTTTAAATGCACGTAGTGCAGAAATTTCAGAATTCTTGGATAAGCGTTTAAAAAGCAAAGTAGAACAATATCTTGGTGAAGCAAAGTCGAGCCTTGATGAAAATGTTTTAAAAGAATTAGAAGCTGAGCTGAAAGCAGAATTTGGTAAACGTGCTTTTAATGAGCAAGGTGAGCTTATAGATGCTGAAGCAATAGAAAGTGCATTAGGTCAAAAATACATTGCTTTAACCCAAGCTGATGCACATGAAATGACAGATCAGTCACAAGTGTATAGTCATTTGCTCACGTTCTTTAGTCGTTATTACGATGATGGTGACTTTATTAGCCAACGTCGTTATAAGGGTGATACCTACGCTATTCCTTACTCTGGTGAGGAAGTGATGTTGCATTGGGCAAACAAAGACCAGTACTACACTAAGTCTGGTGAGATGTTTAGCAACTATCGTTTTAAACTGAATGATGAGCGTTCAGTTTTATTTCGTTTGGTGAGTGCAGATACAGCACGAGAAAATCGTAAAGACAATGATAAAGACCGTCGTTTTATTATTGTGACAGAACCAAAGACTTTCACTCGTATAGATGAAGAAGGTGAAGAGTTTGAAGAAACTATTGTTCCATTCTCTATTCAAAATAATGAACTAACCATTCTTTTTGAATATGCGACTTTACCTAAAGGCTCAAAGCAAGAAGCACTAAATACGCAATCATATAACAAAATTGTGAGTGCAGAAGTTTTAAGTGCTGACTGGCTAAATGATTTAGTACAACTTGCACCAACAGAAAAAGAACCAAAGCGTACAGTGTTGCAAAAGCATTTGAGTACTTATACGCAGAAGCACACAGCAGATTATTTTATTCATAAAGACTTGGGTAAATTCTTGCGTCATGAACTTGATTTTTATATTAAAAATGAAGTGATGCATTTAGATGATGTGGTGAGTACCGATCAGTTTATTCAGATTGAACGTCAGCTCAGTATTATCAAGTGTTTACGCCAAATTGGTTTAGAAATCATTAGCTTCTTGGCTTCGCTTGAAGATTTTCAGAAAAAGTTGTGGTTAAAGAAAAAATTTGTCGTTAGTGCTGAATATTGCATCACTTTAGACCGAGTAGATGAGTCTTTATATACTGAAATTGCAGACAATACAGCACAGTGGCAACAATGGGAAAATCTAGGCTTTAAAGGAACAGATGCAGGTTGGGGAACTCTTGATTGCTTAAAAAAACATCAAGCCTTGATGGTGGATACATCTTTGTTTAGCATTAATTTTAAAGCAAAGCTTTTGCAAAAAATTGATGATTTGGATGATCAAACAGATGGTTTGATTATCCATAGTGATAATTTTCAGGCTTTAAATCTATTAAAGTCGAAGTATTATGAGAAGGTGAAATCTATTTATGTAGATCCTCCTTATAATACCTCAGCATCTGAAATTTTATATAAGAATGGTTTTAAAAATTCTTCATGGTTGAGTCTGTTGGAAAATAGAATTTCATTAGGTAAAATTTTATTAAAAAATGATGGAATTCAATGTACAACAATAGATGATGTTGAGCAAAAAGTCTTATCGATATTACTGGAAAATATTTTTTTAAAGGATAATGCAGGGACTTTGAGTATTAGAATAAAACCTTCTGGTAGACCAATTCCCAATGGTTTTGCTTTAGCTCACGAATATGCAATTTTTTCTAGAAAAAATGAAAACACAGCTATACAGCGATTAGGCCATTCTGATGAGCAGATAAATCGTTATAAAGATATTGACGAAAAAGGACGCTTTTTTTGGGAATTTTTTAGAAAAGCTGGTTCTAACTCACATAGAGTAAATCGTCCTACTATGTACTATCCTTTTTTTGTTAATACAGTTACTAATGCCGTTAGAGTTCCTAAAGTTGAATATATTGATGATCAATTAGGATATAAAATTCTTGATAAACTCCATGCTGATGAGACAATTGTTTGGCCACTAAAGGATGATGGAACCGATGGGTGTTGGTATTTTGGTTATGAAAGAGCAAAGCTTTTAGAGAATGAATTTAAGGCAGTATTTTCTGATATTGGGTATAAAATTTATTATAGAAGAAGACCGAATGATGGAATTCAACCTACAACTATTTGGTCTGATGCTAAGTATTCTGCTACAGAACATGGTACAGCTTTAATTAAAAAATTATTTAATAAGCAAGACTTTTTTTCATATCCTAAATCTATTTTTGCAGTTGAGGATTGCTTAAAAGTTAGTGGTGTAGAAAAAGATAATTCTTGTACAGTTGCTGATTATTTCGCAGGTTCAGGAACAACGGCTCATGCTGTCATTAATATTAATCGCCAAGATAAAGGTTTCCGTAAATATATTCTTGTAGAGCAAGGAGAGTATTTTGATACAGTTTTGAAACCAAGAATTCAAAAAATTGTATATTCCGAAGAATGGAGCGATGGTAAACCTATAGATCCTAATTCTGGTATCAGCCATTGCTTGAAGGTAGTTAAACTTGAAAGTTATGAAGATACGCTCAATAACTTAGAATTGGTGCGTAAAGGTGCTCAACAGACACTTTTAGCCGAACAACAAGCCTCAACCAAGCCTGATGATCAAAATGCCTATAGTGACTATCTCATGCACTATATGCTTGAGCTAGAAAGCAAAGATTCATTGTTGAATGTGAAAGACTTCCTAAAGCCATTTAGCTATCAAATGAATATTACAACGGATAGCGCAGGTGCTTTTGAGCGTAAAAATATTGATTTGGTTGAAACTTTTAACTATCTCATTGGACTGAATGTTCAAGAAATAGATTACCAGCTAGATAAAGGCTATGTACAAATTACAGGTAAACTACGTACAGGTGAGTACACGACTGTTCTGTGGCGTGACTGTGAAAAAATCGGCTATACAGAACTTGATCAATTGTTGGCAAAACTTAAAATTAATCCAAACGATGGTGAATACCAATTGATTTATATTAATGGTGATCACAACGTGGCGAGTAAGTACACCAACAAAGAGGGTGAAGAGAAACAACTCAAAGTCCGTTCAATTGAACAAACCTTCTTAAAGAATATGTTTGAGGAGTAATGCACTGTGGCAAAAGCTCCTAAAGCAAAAACTAAAGCGGTTAAAGTTAATTTTCACGAGCAATTGATTTTAAATAAATGGTTATGGTCGAAGTTTAATCCAAATCGCTTGGAAGGCATGAAACAACAGCTTGATCATCCTCAGTTTGAGGGAATCGAGCATGAAGGTGATAATGCAGGACAAACGAAATTCTTTAGTGTGATCAGCAATACTTTGTTTAACAAACAGGTTGTAGATATCGATGTCCTACGACGCTATGACTTAAACATTGTGAAGCACTGGCAAAAAATCACTGAAAAGCGTAATGAAATTGAAGGACATGTTTTAAATCTAAAATACTTCCAATACCTTTCATTGCTTTTTACAGAACTATATTTAGATCAATATTTTCATCATCAAGCGGACATGCTAAATGAGCTGAATGTTGAGCTTGAACAATATAACCATGATCAGAAAAGTGATGCAGAGCAATTTCAGCAATATTTGCCTGAAGACCTAAATAAAATCGGCTATTGGAATGCGACGGGCAGTGGTAAAACATTGCTTATGCATGTCAATATTTTGCAGTATTTAGACTATTTCCAACATCAAAATGCCGGCAGCACTTACCCAGACCAAATCATTTTACTTACACCGAATGAAGGTTTGAGTGAACAGCATTTACAAGAGCTGACAGACTCTGGTTTTCAAGCAACTTTATTTGATAAGCAGAAGAGTCGCAATAGCTTATATCGTGATGAAATCCAAATCATCGATATGAATAAGCTAAGTGATACGGATGGTGATAAAACTGTTGCGACGATGAGCTTGGAAGGTAAGAATCTTGTTCTGATCGATGAAGGGCACCGTGGTACGAGTAGTAGCGCAGGTGCTTGGATGGAGCGTCGTGATATTCTTACTAAAGATGGCTTTAGTTTTGAGTACTCGGCTACCTTTGGTCAAGCTGTGAGTAAGGCAGACAACGTCTATAAACGTTTTGAAGATGCCAAAAAACAGAAAGCAAAAATGCTGTATGGTATGGCGATTAATAAGCTAACCGAAGAACAGAAAAAAAATATTCAGCTTGATGAATTAGAACAGCAAAAATACCGTCGTGAAGCACTTCGTGAAGTCTATGCTAAAAGTATTTTATTCGACTATTCGTATAAATATTTTTATGCAGATGGTTATGGTAAAGAAGTTAATATTCTGAATATGAAAGAATATCATGAAGATGATGAGCGCAATCTATATCTTACAGCTTGCTTACTATCGTTCTATCAACAGCAATATCTATTTAAAAAGAATCAGGCAAAACTTGCCAAGTTTAATATTGAAAAACCACTGTGGGTATTTGTCGGAAATAAAGTCAATGATGATGACTCTGATATTTTAGCCATTGTGAAATTCTTGGCTGATTTTTTAGATGCATCTCGTAAGAGTAAGGTGATCAGTTGGCTGCATGACTTAATTACTAATACATCTCGTTTGGTTGATCCTAAAGGAAACAATATTTTTGCCAATCGATTTGCGCCATTACATGGTCAAGATGCGAATGAGCTTTATCAAGATATTTTAAAAAACTTCTTTAATGCGACAACCAATCAACGTTTGAACGTAGTACGCATTACAGCGAATAAAGGTGAGTTACGTTTACAAGTCGGAGAAAATACGCCTTTTGCAGTGATTAACGTAGGTGATGAAAAAGGCTTATACGATAACTGTGATGAATCAAGCAAAACACATTATTTAAATGCACGTACTGATGATTTTGCAGAGTCATTATTTCCGACATTAAATAATGATGATAGTGAAACACATCTTCTAATCGGTTCACGTAAATTTACCGAAGGTTGGAGTAGTTGGCGTGTATCTACCATGGGCTTGTTAAACATGGGTTCAGGTGAGGGTGCACAGATTATTCAGCTCTTTGGTCGTGGCGTACGTTTAAAAGGTGAGAATTTTTCTTTAAAACGGACACCAAGAGAAATTTATAGTAAAGCCGAGTTTAAAGGACTGCATTTAGATTTGATGCAAACCATTAATATTTTTGGTTTACGTGCTGACTACATGGAAAAATTCCGCGATTATCTAAATGATGAGGGCATTATCCTGAATCAGGATTTAGTCACATTGGATTTTCCAACCAATAAAATTCAAGCGCCTCGCTTAAAAACACTCACATTAAAAGATGGCTATAAAGATAATCAAGCCAATGGTTTTAAGGCTCAGTTAAAGCTCTCAATGTTTAAAATTCCAAAACAATACGAAGGTAAAATCAAAAAACCTTTTGTCGTTTTGGATTTGTATCCTCGCTTGCAAGCCTTTCATACCGATAAGTCAAAGCGTCAAATGGATGTTAAAGACAAGCGTCAAGAGCATGAGATTTCACCAAAAATCATGTGTATGTTTGATTTTGATGAAATTTACTTGCAACTTCAGCAATATAAGTTCCAACGAGGATATAGCAACTTACAGTTGAACGTTGATGATTTACAGGAGTTTTGCTTAAGAGATATTAAGACCTCTACAGAAGACTGGTACAAGCTTTTAGTTGACTCATCTGAATTAACCAATGACGTGAGTGGAATTAAGAAACAGCAAGCGATATTAACTGAGTTGTTACAGTCCTATATGGATAAGTTCTATCATGCGATTAAGAATGCCTATGAAGGGCAGTTTTATGAAGTGACAGAATTTAGCTTGGATGATAAAGATTTGCCTGTACAGATTTGTGAGCAATATACCCTTACTGCTAAAGACGGTCAAAATAACGAAGCTCAAGAAGTATTTGACCGATTAGAAAAGTTGAAAGACTTGGTTGCCAAAGGTGATGTTGAAAAATTGGTACCTTGGAAAGAAGACGGAAGCTTCAGAGCAATTACATTTGATCGCCATCTTTTCTATCCTTTATTGGATAAGAAGGATGAAAGTCTACCGTTTACATGGTCACCAATGTTGTTTGACTATACAAGTCATACTCAGAGTAGTGAAGTTAAGTTTGTTGAGGACTTACAGCTATATATCAATACATTAGATGCCGATGAGATACTAAAAGATTATCAACTTTATTTGCTAAGAAATGCGGACAATAAATATCGTGGTTTAGGTTTTGCATTAGCTGGTAATTTTTATCCTGATTTCTTGTTATGGTTAGTCAATGAAAAAACAGGTAAACAGTATTTAACTTTAGTAGATCCTAAAGGCATCCGAAATATGAATCATGACGATGCAAAAATAGAGTTTTATAAAGAGGTTAAAAATATTGAGGCTAAGCTTGAGCATCCTGACTTAATATTGAACAGTTTTATTTTATCTGTTACTCCGATGAAAGATATTTTGAACAACTCTCTTTCCGAAGAAGAGTTTGCTGAGAAAAATGTTTTGTTTATGGTGGGTAATGGAACAGCATATCTTGGGCAGATGTTTAAAAAGATATTAGAAAAAATATAAAAAATATTCCTAGTATCCAAGTTTCTACACAGCCAAACAGTGTAGAAACTTGGGTAAAAATTTGGTTTTATAAAAATCACTATATAGATTTAAATTTTTAAAATCAAAGGTTTAGGTTTTTAGTTCAACTGCCACCATCTCCATCTTTTCAAGAAAATTAATTAAACCGCTTCATTTTTAGATTCTGGGGTATAGCGTTGTCCACTCATAATGTTCTCTCCTATGCAAAAAGAATCTACGATATTTGTCTAGGAGAGTGGTGGCTATTCAGCTCTAAATAGAGGGGGGGTGTCTTCTTTAAGATAACGAAATTCTAGCATGATATAAGAACAAACTTGCAAATCGATAAATTATAACCCCCTGTAATTTTAACAAAATATTTTTTGAGATTTAATCCACTAAATCTAATTTGGAGAAAAAATGAGTACAAGATTTTTCAATATTAAAAAGGTTTTTAAAAACAAAGGGTTATTTTTTAAATTCTCGTGACGCTTTTGAAGTATCTTCCTGAATGCTAACGATCAGTCCTACAGGATCACGCTGCTGAAATCCAAGATGGTATTGATAATTGCCTAGCAAGCTTTTAACTAATGCCAGTCCTAAACCATGGCCATGCTGCTGAGCCGATTTTCGCCAGAAGCGCTGTCCTAAATGTTGGATATCCTGTGCTGTAAGTTGTTGTCCATCATCTTCAATCACCAGGCAACCAGACTGCATGGAAATCCAGATATGGGCAGCCTGTGCATGCAGCAGTGCATTTTCAAGCAGATTTTTCAGTACGGTATACAGCACAAATTCAGGTAGCTGAATTTCACCCAGGCTCCAGTTCACCTGTATTTTTTCATTCATTTCTGGATAGCGTGTACTTAAGTCTGCAAGGACCTTCTCAAGTGTGGGGCGAAGCCAGATAGTCTCAGTCATTTCCTGGATACTGTTTTCCGATTGGGTCAGTAATAAAAGCTGCTCGAGTAACAGCGTATAACGCCGGATACTCTCATTGGCCTGCTGCAAATTGTGCTGAATGGATTCAGGCAGATTCTGCTGTTGACTAATCAGCTGGGCCAGTTGTACATGAGTTTTAATTGCGGTCAGGGGACTGCGTAATTCATGTGCAGCATAGGCACTAAAGGCTTTCTCCTGTTGCAGACTGTCATTAATTTTCTGAATCAACTGCGTGGAATTGTTGACAAAAGGCTGTACTTCCTGGGGAATGCTTGCAGGCTTGAGCTGCATTAAAAAATCTGCCGCCTCTGAATAGTTAAGGTTTTTCTGGTTCAGGTATTGACTGAGCTGATCCAAAGACCGGAACTGTCTGCGGATAATAAAGATGATCAAGGCAATACAGATCAGCAGTGAGAAGACTAAGGGAACCAGTACGGCCTGCAGAATCTGCTGTAGTAGGGTATCCCTCAAGAACATGCGTTCTGCCGCCACCACCTGAATATCGCCACGACGCAGGACATAACTGCGCCATTCCGTATCACCCTGCTGCCAGGTGCTGAATCCTTCTGGTCGTTGGCTTAAATTTTTTGGGGCACCGCGTGTTTTGGCAATGATCTGATTGCCTACCGAGACGTCAGAGCTAAAAAGAGAGACTTCACAGGCAATTAACTGGTTTACCTCATCATTCTTGGCTAATTTTGATAAGGTTGCATCCCCCAGACTATCCAGCGGTAACTGCTGAATCAGCCGGGCAACCATTTGCGCAGATGCCGATAAGCGTTGATCCAGCGTGTCTTGTAAGCGTTGTTTCAGGTCAATATACAGCCATGAAAATACCGCACTCCACAACACAATAAACACGGCCAAAAGACTCATGACCAAACGCCATTTCAAGCTGTGACTAAACATGACGTTGCTCAAACGGTTTGAAAATATATCCCACACCACGAATGGTCTGAATCAAGTCTGGATGCAGTTTTTGTCTTAGGTGATAAATGTGTACATTCAGGGCATTGCTCTCGATAGAGTCCTGGAAGCCATAGAGCTTGTCAATAAGCTGTTCATTTTTCAGGATCTGGTTGGGGTGGCTCATCAGGGTTTCCAGCAGGCTGAATTCACGGCGAGATAAATTCACAGCCTGGTCTTGATAGGTCACAGTCTGGGTATCCCGGTTCAGAACCAGTTCATCAAATTGCAGTGTATTCGAGGCAAAGCCACGGTGGCGACGGGTGAGAGCATGAATCCGAGCAATCAGTTCCTCCAATTCAAAAGGTTTGGTCAGGTAGTCGTCGGCACCGGCATTCAGGGCCTGAACACACTGATCGGTCCGCAGCCGTGCCGTCAATACCAGTACCGGGAGATCAATCTGGTCGCGTCGCCAGCTGTGCAGCAAATCCAGGCCATCCTGATCCGGCAGGCCTAAATCCAGTAAACATAAATCGACTGCACTATGCCGGATAAAATAATCCGCAGCACGTGCGTGACTGACAAGCTCCACTGAAATATTCAGATAGTTCAGAGCAGCACAAATGCTCTGTGCGATATAGGGATCATCCTCAACCAATACAATAAACATAGAACATCCTGATCAAACTACCATTATTTTATAAATGATTTGGGCTGTTAATGTTGCCTTAATTTTAGTTTTTCAATAATGCAGTCCTAACAGGAGGAGATCAGCTGGATGTTGAAGTGGATATTGGGTGCCGTGATCGGCGGTGGAATCATGACGGGAGCTGCACATGCAGATTTTTTACCACCGGATCAGGCTTTTCAGTTTCAGGTGGTTTCTACAAGCCAGACTCAGGCAGAGCTTAGCTGGAAAATCGCAGAGGGTTATTATCTGTATCATGACCAGCTTAAAGTGTCTCATCAGCAGACCCCAGTCAAGTTGGCATTGCCCAAACCCGAAGACAAAGATGACCCCAATTTCGGTTTGACCCAGGTGCATTATGGGCAAGTCAAAACCAATCTGAATGTCCAGCCCAACCAGCAGTTTGTGGTGCAGTGGCAGGGCTGTGCAGAAAGCGGTTTATGTTATCCGGTGCAACGCACCACAGTAACAACTGATGCAGATGGTTTATTTTCAGCGCAAAACTTGAGCAAGCCTCAAAAGCTGCTGGCCAGCACTACACAGCCAGAAGTAAACGAACAGATTCTGACCGCTCAGAAAGATGAGCTCCAAGCTATAGAGCAAACTCCAAGTACAGATCAAGCACTGACCGAAGAAAAGGTAGAGGAAATGCAAGTTACTGCAGTTTCCGAACCTGTCGTTCAGCCTGAGATGGAATTAACAGAGAAAAACGACTCACTCATTGCAGAGCCTAAAAATCAAACTTCGTCAGCAGGCATGAATAGCCAGTGGAACAATGACCAGTATTTTTTAAGTTTGCTGTCGGAACAAGGTCTGTTGATTAATGCCCTGATTTTTCTCGGGCTTGGCATTCTGCTGGCATTTTTACCATGTTCTTTACCTTTAATTCCAATTTTAACAGGAATTCTGGTCCAGCAGCACCGAGGCTACCGTGCTGCGCTGATTGCGCTGGTCTTTGTTTTGGGTATGGCACTGGTCTATGCGGTCATGGGACTTGCTGTGGCACAGCTCGGTTACAGTTTTCAGCGCTGGTTTCAAAGTCCGGTATTCATCAGTATTTTCAGCATTCTGTTTATTTTGTTCGCACTTAATCTGTTTGGAGCATTTCAGCTGTCCTTACCCCAAGGCATGTTACAGCGTCTGGATCAATGGCAGCAAAAGCAGAAGGGTGGCACGCTGATTGGTGCTGGTCTCATGGGCGTGATCGCCGCACTGATTGTCGGGCCATGTATGAGTGCACCGTTGGCCGGTGCCTTAATCTATGTGTCTCAGCTTAATCAACCGATGCTGGGCGCCAGTTATCTGTTTGTCTTAGGCCTTGGGCTGGGCTTGCCGCTATTTATTGCTGCCGTATTTGGGTCCCATCTTTTACCCAAACCTGGCATATGGATGGATCGCCTGAAGTTTAGTTTTGGCTTTGTCATGCTGGCGCTGGCCTTGTATTTCGCCCGTCCACTATTGCCCGGCATTTTATACCTGAGCCTTTTGGGTGTGGTACTGATCACCTGTTCAGGCTACTTCTTGTTCAAGATGCTGCCTCATGTGCATCGGTCTGTAGCGAAAATAGGCCTGATGCTGCTCAGTGGTTTACTGGTCTATGCAGGAGGCATGCAGCTCTATCATGTCTGGAGTCAGGTACAGGTGGCCCATGTAGAATCACGGCTTGAATGGCAGAGAGTCAGTACAGCCGCAGAATTGCAACAGGTTTTAGCCAAACATCCTGCACAGCCGGTTGTAATTGATGTCTATGCAGACTGGTGTGTGGCCTGTCAACCGATCGAAAAGGAAGTGATTCCACGTAGTGATGTCCAGACAGCTTTACAAAATGTGGTTCGTATCAAATTAGACCTGACCCACTATCATCCAAGTCAGGATGAGCTGCTAAAAGAATGGCAAATCCTCGGACCACCCACCTTCATATTTCTAAATGCAGCGCATCAGGAACAGCGCGAGTTGCGTTTAACCGGAAGCTTTAGCGCGACACATTTGCTCGGTAAATTGCAGCAACTGCAAGGGGAACAACCATGATGATTTCCAGTGATGCATTGCATCTGGGACCTTTGATGTTGCCCTGGACACTCATAATTGTTGCTACTGGCTTGATGCTGTTATCTGCCGTCCTGTTTGGATTAGCCAGAAAGTATTCATGGTCTAAACAGCAGCTTGGACAAAGTCAGGATGTACTCTGGAGCAGTTTTTTGCTGGGGATGCTGGGTGCACGTCTTGTTTTCGTCCTGCTCAATGCCGAGCTGTATTTTGCAGCACCCATCGACATACTGAAAATCCAGGATAAGGGTTTTCATTTATGGGGAGGGGTGCTGATTGGTGCTTTGTGGTATCTCATTCGCAACAGACAGTTGCAGATCCGATTCAAAGCCATCTTGTTGATCATCTTTATACTTTGGATCGGGCTTGGGCTCGCATTTAAATCCAGTCTAAAAACTGAAGTGGCGTTTCCTGATCTAGTCTTTGCTGGATTAGAACAGGAGCGTCTGGGTACAGACAAGATTTCACTCAGCCAATTCATTGGCCAGCCCACGGTAATTAATATGTGGGCGAGCTGGTGTCCGCCGTGTCACCGCGAAATGCCGGTGTTGGCAAAGGCTGCCAAGCAGCATCCTCAAGTGAATTTTGTCATGCTCAATCAGGGTGAGGAGGTAGCGACCGTAAATGCCTATTTAAGAAAACATCAGTTTCAATTTAAACATGTCCTGCTGGACCCATATGGTGAACTACCCCAGCAGCTGAATAGTTTTGGCCTGCCAACGACGCTGTTTTTTAATGCTCAAGGCCAGCTGGTCGAGCGGCATATGGGGGAACTCAGTCCGGCCATGTTGCAGCAATATTTAAATAGAATTTCAGATCAACCTTAAAAAACGGAAGGACTCAGTATGAACAAAATTTACCAGGTGCTTGGTGCAGGCATGTTCCTGATCATGAGCATGCACACGCAGGCAAATATAAAACAGAACATTGAAAAACAGGGCTTTGTGTTTGTAAAACAGATTCCGGCACCGCAAGGAATGACCGGCTGGGTAGGGCATGAAGACCAGTATTCCAATACGGTATTTATCTCCAACGATGACAAATATTATATCAAGGGCGAACTGTTTGATGCGCAAGGGAAAAGCCTGTCCAATGAGCAGATTGAAAAGCATATGAAAAAAGCGGTATTGGACGATGTCTGGAAAACCCTGGAAAAATCGACCTGGATCCAGGATGGAAAGCCAGATGCACCACGGGTGGTCTATGTGTTTTCCGATCCGAATTGCCCATATTGCTATAAATTCTGGCAAGCAGCTCGGCCTTGGGTCGAATCAGGCAAGGTACAACTGCGTCATATTCAGGTCGGTGTGATCCGTGAAGAAAGCCGTGGCCAGGTGGCCACATTGTTAATGTCGAAAAATCCAGCAGCAGTTTTTAATGATATAAACAAGAATAAAGGCAAAAAGCAGCTCAAGAAAATGGAAAAGATTCCTGCCGAAATTGCTGCAAAAATTGATGCCAACCAGGCCCTAATGGGGAAATACGGCTTTTTCTCCACACCGTCGATGGCCTGGAAAAACAATCAGGGTGAATTTAAATCGACTCAAGGCCTGGCGATGGACTTCAAGGAAATTTTTGAACAATAAGATTGGATGAGATATGTCAACTTTGGATCATCCACGGGTACTGTTTGCTTTGGAATGAACCGCTCTGGCATGGAACCGGAGTGGTCTGGCATTAATTGCATTGGGTTTTGTGATTGAAAAATCCAACCTGTTAGTACAACTGGTCGATCATGAACATTATGCATAAAAAATAGCCTATGCACAGTGGATGGGAATTATGGTGATTGTATTCGGTTTGTTGGTCAATATCGCCTCGATCCTGCAATATCGACGGGGGATGGCATCACTGCGATCGCCGGAATTTATTGAAGGTTATTCTTTTTGGTTGCATTAAGAGGAGGGCTAGGCGCAATACAGCTCGTACAGTTTTTGCATCAGGCTCAAGACCTTGGGATCACTCAGACGATAGAAAATCTGTTTACCCTCACGTCGGGTGCTGACCATGTCGGCCTTACGTAGCACAGTCAGTTGTTGTGAAAGTGTAGGTTGATGAATGTCAGTGGATTCTTCAATTTCCTGAACATTCATTTCCCCGTCGACCAGAACACATAAGATTTTCAGACGATCAGGATTGGCTAAAACTTTTAGGCATTGGCTGACGAAATCGACTTGAGAAAAATCAATTTTGGCATTTTCAGCAATCATATCCATAAATGTCCTCACAACTTTTGATGTAGCCCGTGCAGTTTACATAATTTACCATAAAACTGCTTGATTAATATTTTTTATTATATAATATAAAAAAGTATATTGTATAGGGATTAATTCATCATGCATGACTTCCTCATCGCATTTATTGGCGGCTTAATGCTCGGGCTTTCTGTAGTTGGCTATCTTTACGTCAATGGCCGTATTGCAGGGATCAGTGGTTTGATTGGGCAAGTCTTAAACTCAAAAACCATGTTTAAAACACCTGCAATCTGGTTTTTATTAGGCTTAGTCCTCACACCGTTTATTTATGGTCTGTTTGTACAACCTGAAATCGAATTGAATGCTAGCCCACTGATGATGATTGTGGCAGGTCTGCTGGTGGGCTTTGGGACACGTCTGGGTTCGGGCTGTACCAGTGGTCACGGAATTTGTGGCATCAGTCGCCTGTCTAAGCGTTCTATCATCGCGACCATGACTTTCATGTTTGCAGGTTTTGTCGCTGTTTATATTATCCGTCATATCACAGGAGCATTCTAAAATGAAAAATGTGTTTGCCTTTTTATTTGGTGCGCTGTTCTCTGTGGGATTGATGGTATCGGGCATGTCCAATCCGGAAAAAGTACTCGATTTCCTGGATCTGTTTGGCGACTGGGATGCCAGTCTGGCCTTTGTCATGATGGGCGCGATTGCGGTGGCCTTTATTCCCTTCCAGAAAGCATTACGTACGGCGCAACCAAAAACAGTATTTAATGAACCTATTGATTTACCTAAAAATAATCAGATAGATAAAAAACTGATCACGGGTGCGGTTTTATTTGGTGCAGGTTGGGGCATTGCAGGCATCTGTCCGGCACCAAGTTTCACCTTGATCGGTTTGGGCCACTATCAAGTGCTCTATTTTATTGTAGCAATGCTGGTGGGTGTATGGATTCACCGTAAATGGTCAGGAGCTTAACGATGTCAAACTTACCTATAGTAAAAGATTTTTTTCACGAAGATACCAATACCTTCAGTTATGTTGTACGTGATCCTGCGACCAAAGCCTGCGCCATTATTGATAGCGTTTTGGATTATGATCCGGCATCAGCAAGTACATCCACTATTCATGCCGATAAAATTATTGCCTATATTAAAGAGCAGGGTTTAACGGTCGAGTGGATTCTCGAAACCCATGTCCATGCTGACCATTTAACTGCAGCACAATATCTCAAAGCTGAGTTAGGTGGCAAGATCGCCATGAGCCAGAAAATTGGTATTGTTCAGGAAACTTTTGGCGCGATTTATCATCTGGATATTAAACAATGGAATGCTCAGCAGCTCTTTGATTATTTATTTAAAGATCATGAGTCGTTCCAAATCGGAACCTTGAAGGCTTATAACATTCCAACACCGGGACATACGCCTGCTTGTCTGAGTTATGTGATTGGTGATGCGGTTTTTGTGGGTGATACCCTGTTTATGCCAGATTATGGTACAGCACGTTGTGACTTCCCGCGAGGCAGCGCAGAACAGCTTTATGATTCGGTACAAAGCCTGTTTCAGTTGCCAGAAGATACGCGGGTCTTTTTATGTCATGACTATTTGCCTGAAACACGTGAATCCTATGTGTGTGAATCTGATATACAGACACAAAAGACACAGAATATTCATATTCATCAGGGAATCAGTAAAGCTGAATTTGCTCAGATGCGCAACCAGCGGGATTCAGGACTCAATATGCCTAAGCTGATTCTACCGGCAATTCAGATCAATATGAAAGCAGGGCAGTTTCCTGAGCCTGAAGCCAATGGTGTTTCTTACCTCAAGCTTCCTCTTAACTACTTCAAATAAGCTTGTGTCGTGATTCAACAAAAAGTTCAACTTTTATTGAATCATTTTTGTGGATAAGGGAGAGAGCGATGTGGGCATTAATACTGGAAGGATTGGCGATTGGTGGCTTGCTGGGTCTAACCGGTGCTGGTGGCGGAATTCTGGCTGTACCGGCACTGATGGCGAGTCAGGGTTGGACTGTGGCACAGGCTGCACCGGTAGGTTTGTTGGCAGTCACGCTGTCGGCCTTGGTCGGAACGTTCGAGGGTTTATTCAAGCGTATTGTGCGTTATCGCGCTGCGCTCTGGATCGCACTGATCAGTATTCCTACAGCGCGTTATGGCGTGCATCTGGCCGATATCGTTTCTCCGGTCTGGCTGACGCTGGCTTTCAGTCTGGTCATGCTGATCGTGGCTTATCGAATCTTCTTTAATAAAGTGACCGATCATGGCAATGCACCGTGCAAGGTCAATCAATCGACCGGTCGTCTGATCTGGAATGTCAAAACGGCCTCTTTCCTGGCAGGTATTGGTGTTGTGGCAGGTTTATTAACCGGTCTGCTTGGCGTGGGTGGGGGTTTTGTCATTGTTCCAGCCCTGCGTAAATTCACCGACCTTGATATGCGCAGTATCGTTGCGACTTCCCTGATGATTATTTTCCTGATTGGTGGGGTCAGTATTTCTGCACACGTGCTGGATGGCTTTCAATATCCTGTTTCGGTTACGCTGACCTTTGTCCTGGCCTGTATTGTCGGGATGTTAATTGGACGCAGTCTGATGCAGCGGATTGACAGTAACAAGGTACAGAAAATATTTGCCACTACCGTGGTTGGGGTGGCGATGTATTTAATCTATTCAGCGCTCATGGGCTAAAACAGCCGGTTGGGAACTTTAACTCAAGCGCTTTTAATCGACCTGAGCATCGTTTATACAAAATATAATTTTAATAGCCGAGGAAGAATGAAAATGATGAAAACTGCAGAGCAATTGATTCTGAATGCGAAAAGCCAGATTCAGGAAGTAAGTGTAGCTGAACTGTTTGAAGCGATGCAAAACCATAAAACCATTCTGATTGATGTTCGGGAACCGGATGAGTTTCAGGCGGCAGCCATAGACCGGGCGGTGAATTATCCGCGTGGTGTTTTGGAAATGAGAATTCACCAGCATCCTTTAGCCAGTCATCATTGCGATACCCAGCAGGCACTGGAACACCTTAAAGATCAGCCGATCTATTTGATCTGTGGTACGGGTGGACGTTCCGCATTGGCAACCGATACCTTACAAAACATGGGTTTTACCCAGGTCAAGTCAGTTCAGGGTGGTTATCAGGCCTGGCTAGAGCAGGGCTATCCGGTAGAAAAATAAGCCGTTGAATAGGTGAACAACCGTATTGTTGAATGTGAGAAGCAGTGATGAAATACAAAGAATTAACCCAGAACATTTCAGGCAGTTTAAGAACCTTAACTCAAGATTCACCTGATTTAATGAAAAGTTTCAATCAGTTGTCCCAGACCGCAATGCGTGATGGTGTGATTGATCCTAAAACCAAGGAGCTGATTGCCTTGGCGATTGGTGTCGCATCACGTTGTGATGGTTGTATCGGCTTTCATGTCAGAACCCTGGTCAAAATGGGCATGACCCTGCAGGAGCTGGAGGAAGTTCTGGGCGTTGCGGTATATATGGGCGGTGGACCTTCATTGATGTATGCCGCAAATGCACTGGATGCCTTTAAAGAATTTTCCGGCTGATTGGATAGTCAAGTAAATGGAGGGATGAAATGAGTCAGCACTGGAATGAATTGTATGCCCAGACGCAGGACCTGTACGGCACAGCAGCAAACCTGTTTATCCAGGAGGTTACGGAAAAAATCCGGATAGAAGGTAAAACACTGGCAATTGCTGAAGGAGAAGGAAGGAATATCCTGTACCTGGCTGAGCAGGCAAGACAGCATAATTATTCTTTTTCGGCAGAAGTCTGGGATTATTCCGATGTTGCCTTGAAGCATCTGTCTAGCAAGGCCGAAGCCACAGGGATAAAGCTCGAACTCAAAAATGTGGATTTAACAGCAGCGAAATGGCCGTCCGAGCGTTATCAAAACGTGATTTGTGTATTTGGTCATTTCGATACACAAACGCAAAAACAGATTTTAGCAGGCATAAGAGAATCTTTGCTAAACGGTGGATGGTTTATCGGTGAGCTGTATTCCAAGGAGCAGATCAACTACCAAACCGGGGGGCCTAAAAATATCGAATATTTATACGATCCTCGATCCATTCTGGACGTATTTGGGCAGGACCATCTCCATCATTTTTATGTGGGCGAACAAGAAAGGCATGAGGGAAAATTACATTGTGGTAAATGCCATGTTATTCAATTTGCGATACAAGTGAGGAAGTAGAGAATAAGTGAATTGTTAAATGTGAGAGGGCGTTCAAAAATTCTGTGTCAGCCAAATTGGCTAGAGTTTAATTATTATATCATCGAGCCTACCTTCAAGGCCCACAATACAGCAGTGGAGACTGGCAAAGATTCTGTCAGAAGCATAATTTGGTTCTGAGTATGAGTCGCAGAGGCAACTGTTGGGATAATGCTGTTGCTGAATCCTTTTATAGTAGTTTAAAGAAGGAAAGAATTAAAAAGAGGATTTATAAAACATGAGAAATGGCCCGTGCGGATGTGTTTGATTATATCGAGATATTTTACCATCGGTAGGCGTCATTCGCATCTCGATGGAATGAGTCCAGAAGCATTTGAGATAGCTTCAAAATGAAGCTACTTCATGTCTAGGATACTGGGAACAGTCCAAGCTATAGGATTACCCACAGTTTATTGTTCTAATTGATAATATCGTACAAGCTGATCTTTTATTTTAAATCCCTAAAACCACCTGATACGGTTTAAAACCCTCTAATACAGCCTCGGAAACTAATTGAATAAAAGCTTCAGTTTTCCCATAAGCCATCCACTGATCAAGCGCTTCATAGTAAGCTAAGCGATTTTCTACAGTAATCACACAAGGTGGATAACCAGCTTTAAGTAATTCTAGGTTCATTAAAAGACGTGATGTGCGACCATTGCCATCAATGAATGGATGAATGCCAACAAAATCAGCATGTACTTTGGCTGCACGTTCAATTGGATGCAGCTTATGCGCTTCACTATTATACCAGTCTACTAATTGAGTCATCTTGTCATTTAATAATGTGTAATCTGGCGGGGTAGACGTAGCACCTGATATCAGAACGTTTTGCTGACGATAACGTCCAGCATTATCATCATCAATATTCTTTAAGATAAGCTGATGGATATTACGAATTTGCCACTCAGAAAAAGGCTCCTCTTTCCGAATGATATCTTCAACATAGTAAATTGCATTTCTATGGTTGATCGCTTCGAAGTGTTCTCTTAATGCCTTTCCACCAACAGTAATACCTTCCAGTACTACTTTTGTTTCTAGCAGGGTGAGGGTATTACCTTCAATTGCATTTGAATGATAGGTCCAACGGACAATAAGATCTTCTTGTAAATTTTTTACAATTGATGGAGAAAGAGGGCGATGTTGATCTAATTTTTTCTTTAAATCATCAATAGTTTCAAACATAACCTTATCCCTGAATTTGTCTTAGTCGATAATACATGAAAAAAGAAATATCAGAAATGTAGTGATATATCATTACATTTTATTGATTATAAAAGTAGTAATTGGAAGGCTTCCAGTATTCTAGACACAAGACAGCCTTATTTCGAAGATACATTCTTGTTCATTTCACCCATACATCTATGGCATGTTGTAGATGACTAGTTTTGACATAAAGCGTTGCACCTGATGGACCTGCCTGAAATTTAGCAGCACTATTGAGGGGAAGACGGACCCACGAACCTGCTGGATATATTTCAGTGCCGCAAAATAATTGACCTTTAATAATGAACAATTCAATCCCTTGTTCTGATTTCTCTACGAAAATTTGATCAGGTTCTAGCTTTTCTAAATAGGTCTGCTCATGTTCAGATTGAAATAGCGGGCATATCATCCGACGTTGGGTAAGCTTCCAATTCGCTAAGTCATTGGTGTTAATCCGGGTTGGTTCTCTCTCATGTTCAGTCATTTGCATCAGTTTCACAAAGATTAAACAACCTGCTTTACTGGAAACCCGATGAGTTGAATGATGGGGGTTACGTAAATACCAGCCTGCCGGATAATCATCTTCAGCATTCTCGGTAAAAATGCCTGACAATATGAGGACTTCTTCACCCAAAGGATGTTGATGTTCAGGAAAGGCAGATTCTGGTGCGTATTTCACAAGACTAGTTGCACGTGCTTTCTCATCGCCAATACGATCAAGCATCATTCTATCGACTTCACCTCCTGGAGGTTTTACCCAATGGTAATCCTCTGGCTTGATGATGACGGGTTGTGAGAAATCGGCATGAATAAACATAATGTTGTCCTGTAATGAAGAAACCTATGTATTTTAACGAGAATGCACAGATTTATTTTAAAAGAAATAGCGATTAGTGAGCTCACTGTTTCAGAAAAGATAAGCATGTTGATAGCAGATATTACTCACTAAGCTATGAAATATTAATATTTTAGAGTTTAATCAACTGTGCTTTGTTTTTACATCAATGAGGAATGGCATGAAATATCAACCGCCTTATACGATCACCTCTAAAATTATTCACTTGATTGCACAAATTAGTGAATCAATAGGGCGTTTGACTGCATTAACTCAAATCCAAGATAGCCTTAAATTGCGAAAAGCCAATCGTATTCGAACGATTCAAGGGTCTTTAGCGATAGAAGGAAATACCTTGAGTACAGAGCAAATCACAGCGATCCTGAATGGCAAGACCATTATCGCTCCACCTAAAGAAGTTCAAGAGGTACGTAATGCCCTAAAGGCATATGAAGAAATTCAAGATTGGAATCCTGATCAAGAATCGCATTTGCTGAAAGCACATCAAATATTGATGACAGGACTGATTGATGAAATTGGACAGTATCGTCATGGCGGTGTTGGTGTGATGTCAGGGGATCGAGTCGTGCATATGGCTCCGCCTGCAAATCAAGTCCAGCGTTTAATGAGAGAGTTATTACAGTGGTTGGCTGAAGGTAATGAGCACCCATTAATTCAGAGTTCAGTATTTCATTATGAATTTGAGTTTATACATCCATTTGCTGATGGCAATGGGCGGATGGGGCGTTTATGGCAAACTTTAATCTTAAGCCAGTGGAATCCTATTTTTCTCAACATCCCTGTAGAAAGCTTGATTTATCAAAACCAAAAAGCTTATTACGATGCATTGCAAGCGAGCACAGATCGTTCAGATTCTGCACCTTTTATTGAGTTTATTTTGCAGATGATTCTAGATGCAATACTTAGTTCTGATGCCAGCGATCAAGATACCGCTCAAGCTAGCGTACAAGTTAGCGATCAAGTTAAACGTCTCATCCAGAATATGGAGCAGAAAGAATATAGCTTAACTGAGCTTATGGCTCTATTGGACTTGTCCCATCGAGCCACATTCCAAAAAAATTATTTAACTCCAGCATTAGAAGCAGGTGTGATTGAACGTACCCTTCCTGATAAGCCTAAGAGTCCTAAGCAAAAGTACAAATTAAAAAATTGAACTGTACTGAAGTTGATGTGATTATTAATATCATAATGAGCTAATTGAAATGTCATAACATTACATTTATTTTTAGGTGTAATTTGCTGCTATAATGCCGTACGCCACTTCAAATCCTGAATTCGGATTTGAACAAGATTTTAAAGTGATTCAATGCACTAAATCTAATTTGGGTCAAAATTGGGTCAATGAATTTTTTTATTCAATAAAAGAGCTTTAAAATGAATGAGTTAGGTTTTGAGTTCAATTGACGCCACCACCAAAATTCTTGTTATAAATCAGCCGCTTATTTAAGTGGCTTTTTTATTGCCTAAATTTTATAAGCAATTTAAAAGAGCAAATCAAAACTAGAACGAATACGCTCAATTAATAAATGTTTCGACTCTGACAAATGGGTATTTTTGCGGACCATCAATTGGGTCTGAGCCGTGTTGCACAGCTCGGAATCAATAGTTAAGGCAACGGCCTGACCTTCTTTAACCGCATCTGCGATATCTGCATAGCGCATGGCGGAAATCCCATGTCCAGCCACCACATAATTTTTTAAGGCATAAATAGAATTGGTGGTCAGACCAATATTCAGGTTCACTTGTAAGCGCACCATTTCACTGTCGAGTAGCTGACGAAAACCATGCCCTACGGGCATTAAGGCAAATTTATAGTCTGAAATTTCGGGAAGACAAATGCGATGCTTGAGCTTGGCAAGAGGATGACCGGCAGGAACAGCCAGAATAAAAGGTTCTGTTTTATGGGCAATGGTGCTGATGTCTGTATGAAATGGAGGATTATACGCCAGTCCAATATGCGCCAGGCTGTCCACAATATGTCGTACCACATGCTGGGCACTCATTAATTCTAACTGGATTTCAAGATTTGGATATTTATAATGCACATGTCGAAGTACATCATAAATCATGTGTTGCATATAACTTTCACTTGAAACAATGTTCACTTTGCCGAGTTGAGAAGATTGCAGCTGAAATAAACTATCAAATAATTCATTTTCACGATTTTTATTTTCCTTGAAATACTCAAGTACCAGATAGGCGGCTTCAGTCGGAATAATATGCCGACCCTTACGTTTGAACAGGTTTATTTTTAATTCTGATTCAAAGAGTTGAATTTGTCGGCTCATGGCGGACTGTTCAATATTCAGGATATCTGCCGCTTTGCGCATCGAGCCAAACATCATCACCGTATAGAAATAACGCAAACGCTTTTCATTGATTCCGTTCAGTGGCGCAAGGAATTGTAAGTTTCTGTCCATAAAAACTCTGATGCTTTTAAAGCATCAGTATGCTAAATAAATTACATTGTTATCAAGTCAGGAGCATGCTTACATGGATTTTGAACAATAAGAAGATCTAGATAAAAAGGAGTTTTAGATGGATTTAATAACTTCCCGTCAACAACGGTTAGACCAGATTTACAAGAAAGTAAGCTGGCGGCTACTGCCATTTTTATTGCTGTGTTATTTCTTTGCTTATCTGGACCGGATCAATATCGGATTTGCCAAGTTACAAATGCAGCAGGAGCTGGGCTTTAACGATGCAATTTATGGCATGGCAGCCGGCATATTCTTTTTAGGTTATGTCCTGTTTGAAGTGCCAACCAACCTGTATTTTGAAAAAGTCGGCGCCAGAAAAACCATTACCCGCATCATGATTTTGTGGGGCCTGACCTCCATGTCGATGCTATTTGTCACCACCCCGCAGATGTTCTATGTCTTGCACTTTTTACTAGGCGTATTCGAAGCCGGTTTTGCCCCGGGCATGATTTTCTATCTGACCTATTGGTATTCCGGTGCACGCATGGCACGTGTCATGGCGATTGTCATGCTGGCCGGGCCGCTTGCTGGCATGTTAGGCGCACCGTTATCGACACAAATTATGAGTACTTTCCATCAGATTTATAATCTTTCTGGCTGGCAATGGTTATTTTTATTAGAAGCTGTGCCGACCGTGCTGTTGGGCTGCGTAGCGTACTTTTATTTAACTGATCATCCCTCACAAGCAAAATGGCTGTCCCAAGAGGACAAAGCCTTATTGGTGAAAGAAATTTCCCAACATCAGTCTGCCACTGGTCATAGTAATTTTAAAGCGGTATTAAAGGATCCTTGGATTTATTTCATGGCCTTGGCCTACTTCACCATTATCTGTGGGATCTATGCGATTGGCTTCTGGCTACCATCTTTACTGAAGTCGGGCGGTATCCAAAATTTGCAGATGATTGGTTGGCTGGTGGCGATTCCATATTTATGCGGTGCAATTTTCATGATCATTTTTGCCCGCAGCTCGGACAAATGGCAGGAACGGAAATGGCATTGTGTAGTGCCGACGGTATTGGCCTGAGTCAGCTTGATGTTGTCGGTGATGAGTGCGAATTTCCTGCTGTCCTTTATTGCGATCTGTACCGCAACGGCCTTTATGTTTAGTGCCTATACCATTTTCTGGTCAATTCCATCGAAATACTTAAGCGGTAGTGCGGCAGCAGGCGGAATTGCCTTAATTAACAGTATTGGATTACTCGGTGGTTTTGTCAGTCCAAATATTATGGGCATGGCGTAGTCAATGACCGGTTCCATGCTGGCAGGCTGGTTCACGATTGCTGTGATCATGATGCTCGGAGGAGCTTTCCTGATTTATGCCTTCAGACTGAAAAAGCAAGTTGTTTCCCAGCAAGTCACACGCGCTGCCTTAATCGTCGATAAATAATCAATCATGCAGCATAGGAAGGATTCAAGATATGAAGAAAATCATCATTGCGGGCTTTCAACATGAAACCAATACCTTTGCTCCGACCAAAGCAAGCTACGCCGATTTTGTCCAGGGTGGGGGATTTCCGCCGCTCAGCCGCGGCGCAGATGTCCTGAAATTTCGGGAACAGAACATTCCGATTGGCGGTTTTATTCAACAAGCAGAACAATTCGGTTATCAACTTTTGCCAGTGATCTGGGCGGGTACTTCACCTTCAGCACATGTAGAGCAGTGCACTTACCAGCGGATCTGTGATGAAATTATCGCGAGCATCCAGCAGCATCCGGCAGATGCAGTGTATCTGGATCTGCATGGCGCCATGGTCAGTGAACAGGTGGATGATGGCGAAGGCGAATTATTAAGACGGGTTCGTGAAGCAGTCGGGCCGGACATTCCGGTAATTGCCAGTCTGGATTTCCATGCCAATGTCACGCAAGTGATGTTTGCTCATAGTGATGTGCTGATTTGCTATCGGACCTATCCGCATGTAGATATGGCTCAAACCGGACAACGCTGTGCCCAACTGCTAGATCAAATATTCCGGGGTAAAAAGCTGCATAAGCAAATGTATAAGCTGCCGTTTTTGATTGCGCTGAATGCACAATGTACCGAGCTGGAACCTACCCAATCATGCATGAATTTACTGGAACAGCTAGAGCAAAATAATTCTGTCCAGATGAATTTCACGCCGGGTTTTCCGGCGGCAGATTTTGAGGAATGTGGTGGTTGTATCTGGGGTTATAGTGAAAACGCTGAGCAGTTAGATCAGGCCATGCAACGCTATATCGCCCATGTGCTGCAACAAGAAACGCATTGGAATATGGATTTTTTATCACCAGATCATGCCGTGCTGCAGGCACTTCAACTTTATCAACAGCATCATTCGACCAGGCCCGTGGTGATTGCAGATACTCAGGATAATCCGGGAGCCGGTGGTGATTCGAATACGACCGGGATGCTATCGGCGCTACATCGGCATCAGGTTAAAAATGCACTGATTGGGCTTATTGTTGATCCTGCGGTGGTGCAACAAGCCTATCAGCTTGAGCTTGGTCAGCATTTTTATGCGAAATTGGGCGGAACATCAGGTATTGCGGGGGATGCTCTATTTAGCGCTGAATTTAAAATCAAAGCCTATAGCGATGGGAAATTCAGCTATGGCGGGCCCATAATGCATGGCGTTGAGGCGGATATCGGCCCGAGTGTATTACTGGAAATAGATGGTATTGAAATTGCAGTCAGTTCCTACAAAGCCCAGTTGCTCGATCGTAATATGTTTAGAATTTTTGGTGTTGTGCCTCAAGATAAATCGATCATCGTGGTGAAAAGCTCGGTACATTGTAAGCGTCCGCTGAACACACCTTATGAATTCGTCCTATAAGCCTTAATTTAGTCCTCACTTAAAAACAAGTGGGAACTTAAATTTATGACTACAAATAACCAGACATCCA
>NZ_JBBCWZ010000044.1:0-27060 GCF_037145695.1 Acinetobacter sp. USHLN143 | reverse complement strand
AAATTTCTGTCCAACATGGTGTACTTTAGCAAGTTGTTCAAAATCCTGTCGCACAACAGGTTTAATTAGCTCATGAAATACGGTATTCTGATGTGACAAAACCTGAATCCTAGTCGTTAAAGTGTTTGTTTGCACTCATATTTTAACTGTTAGGACTCAGGTTTTTTTATTTAAAGCAAACTATGGGACAGCAGTGATCTTGCGATTCCTTTTTTATTTTAAAGATAATGGATTAGATCATTCCTTAACAGGCCTTAGCGCTCGGCTGAACAGTACGAGGCAGCTCGCGACGCAGAATTTTTCCTACTGCAGACTTTGGTAATCCAGCCACAAACTCAATGTATTTGGGCAATTTATAACTGGTCAGTTGCTGCTTCAGATAAGTCATGACTTCATCTTGGGTCAGAGTTTCATCCTGTTTCACAATAAATGCCTTGGGTACCTGTCCAGACTTTTCATCATCAATACCAATCACTGCACATTCCAGTATTTTAGGATGTTTGGACAGCACGCCTTCCAGCTCATTGGGATAAACATTAAATCCGGAGACCAGAATCATGTCTTTTTTGCGGTCCAGAATGGTGATATAGCCTTGTTCGTCCATACAACCGATATCACCTGTCAGGAAGAATCCATCTTTGGTAAATACCTGTGCTGTTGCTTCGGGTTGCTGCCAGTATCCTTTCATCACCTGTGGACCACGTATGGCGATTTCTCCAGCCTGATTAAGTTCTACAGGTTTTCCTTCATCATTCAGAATCAGAATTTCAGTCCCTGCCAATGGCAAGCCAATCGTGCCACTAAATCGCCGGCTTAAAGGAGGGTTAAAAGTTGCAGTGGGTGAGGTTTCAGAAAGTCCGTAGCCTTCATAAATCTGGCAGCCTGTAACCTCATGCCATAACTCTGCCGTATTTTTCAGAATAGATGCTCCTCCGCCGGTTGTGGTTTTCAGGCTTGAATGATCCAGCTCACGGAAACGTGAATGATGCGCCAAGGCATTAAACATGGTATTCACACCCGGAAAAACGGTCGGTGGATGTTTCTGGTATTGATCTACCAAAGCATCCAGATCTCTCGGATTTGGAATCAGAACATTGGCGAAACCACGGCTTAAACCATAACTGAACAGGCAGATGGTAAATCCATAAATATGATACAGTGGCAAGGCACAGAAAACATATTCATTTTCAGTGGCATAACGGTCACCAAAATGGCTGATAAATACGGTACTGTTTTGGGCAATATTAAATAGAATATTACGGTGACTCAGTTCAGCACCTTTAGAAACACCTGTGGTTCCTCCCGTGTATTGCAGAATGACCGTATCTTCCTGATGCTGTACAGGCGGTTCAAACTCAATAATCTCTACCTGATTTATTGCCTGTTTAAAGTCAAAAAACTGTTTATCTGGATATTGTGCTGCCTGACTATAAATAGCACTTGGCTGCTCTTGAATAAAATCCAGCGGATGCGTCGAAATGACATATTTGAGTTCAGGACATTCATCTAGTGCTGTTAATTGCTCTAAAGTCTGTCCCAGGATAATCAAGGCTTCTGCACCTGAATCCTGTAGTTGATGATAGAGCTCGCGCTGGGTGTACATGGGATTGACATTGACCAGCACATAACCCGCACGAATAATGGCAAAAGTAGCAATTGGATATTGAATAATATTAGGCAGCATCACCGCAATACGGCTGCCAGCAGTCAGCCCAAGGCTCTGTAAATAGCTTGCCAGTTTCTGGCTATACACATCGATATCGTGATAGCTGAATTTGCGATCTAGATAGATAAATGCGGTTTTATCCTGAAATTTCACCAAATTCTCAGCAATTGTCGTGCTCAGGGTTTTCTCAGGATCTGGCCGGGTAAACTCCGGATTGATATTCCACTTTTTATATTCTTCCATCCATGGCTGACTGCTCATGACTATACTCCTGTCCTGGATTTACATTTATTTGTATTATTTAAACCATAAGATTTTGATTTTAATTACATATTTTTAAACCACTTTCTGCTGTCTCGATTCAACATACTGATAGTGATAACCGCTACGAATAAAATGCTGATTTTTATCCCTAAATGAATGAGCATAATCCGGCCAGACCAAAGTCAGCTTGCGACTGACCGGGTCCAGATACCAGCTTTTACAGCTTTCCGATAACCAGACACTACCTTGCGAAAGCTGCTGTAGCTCCTGCATATAGCTATTTTCAGCTTCTTGATCTGCTTCAAAGACCTGAATCTGTTCCTGCTCAAAAAACTGCAAGGCATCCAGCACCAGATCAAACTGGGTTTCCAGAAAATAAAGTGCTGAATTATGTCCACTGCCTGTATTTGGCCCATTCAGGATGAACAGGTTTGGAAAGTTGTGTACGGTCGTTGACTGATAACCCTGCATACCGCTGGACCATTGCTGCTTCAGGCTTAAACCCTGTTTACCCACCACCTTTGCGGCATAGGGTGGACGTGCCGCTTCAAATCCTGTCGCAAATACGATGATATCTGCAGAAAATTTATTTCCAGCCTGGCTTAATACACCGTCTTTCATAACTTCTGCCAATGCTGAGTCTTCAAGTGTGACATTTGGTTTTAGAAAAGTCGGATAATAATCATTAGAAAGCAATAAGCGCTTACAACCAGGTTCATAATTCGGCGTAAGTTTGCGCTGTAATTCAGGATCTGAAATCTGATGTTTTAAGAATTGCAGGCAGTTTTTCTTGACCCGCTCAATCTGGCTTTTCAGATTACGGCGCTGGGCAAAATTGTATTCATTGCCCCAGAACAAGGAATGTCTGAGGGCCGACATACTGTCCGGATCTTTGCGGAAAAGCTGTTTTTCTGACTCAGAATAAGCTCGGTCTGGTCGGGGCAAAATATATGGCGCACTACGTTGCAAGACGGTCAGGCTTTTTGCTGTTTTGGCAATTTCCGGTACAAGCTGGATGGCAGAAGCACCAGAACCGACCACAACGATATGCTGATTTTCCAGATTCAGCTCGTGGTTCCAGCGCGCAGAATGCATCACTTGGCCTTCAAATTCTTTCAGCCCCGGAATTTGTGGGAGATGCTCATCTGCCAGATGCCCGGTTGCAGTAATTAAAATCTTAGCCTGATACAGACCTTTAGAGGTTTGAATTTCCCAGATGCGTTCTTTAGCATTCCAGCTAGCTTTTTCCAGTTGGGTATGAAAATCGATATGTGGCCGGATATTTTCCTGATCACAGCATTGGATCAAATAGAGCTGAATTTCTGCCCCTTGCGGAAAGACACGCGACCAGTTGGGATTTTTAATAAACGAGAAAGAATATAAATGGGACGGTACATCACAGGCGACACCGGGATAGGTATTGTCACGCCAGGTTCCGCCCACTTCTGCTGCCCGTTCTATAATTTTAAAATCGTGAATGCCCTGCTGTTTAAGACGGATTGCCATGCCTAATCCACCAAAACCGCTGCCTACAATCAGAATCTTGCTGCGCTGTCCTTGAGCTTGCATTATTTATCTCCTTTAAGGCATATAAGGCTGGATTTTTTGATTCACCGGATACTGTTCTGGATGCTGGCTAAACTGGTTGATCAGTTGCACCACTTCTGCTGGCGCTTCGATATAGAGCGCATGTCCTGAAGAAATTTCGATATAGCGACTGTTCGAAATTGAAGCAAACAGCAGTTTAGCTTGCGCTACAGGCACCATGCGGTCTTCACGACAGGCAACGACTAGAGTCTCTGCACAGATGTCAGATAAAGCTGATGTAATATCAATGCGATAATTCAGTTCACGCTGTTTGGCTGCATCTAGTGAAGGTTTGACAAAGCGTGCCAGATCCAACACCTGCTGTTCGCTTCGTGCAGACAGATAATCATCGCTATACAGGCAATAATTGACAAAATGAGGCAAGGCCGCAGATTGTTCAGTAAATAATTGCTGCCAAATGACAGTACGTAGTTGTTGCACCGAGCTGGTTTTGGCCCAACCGGCTAACAGGATCAAACGCGCTACGCGCTGTTTTAAACTGGCTGCCACTTGTGCAGCAATCACGGCACCGAGTGAATAGCCGACCACTGTAATGATTTCATCTTTTGCAACTGCATGCTGAATCAATGCTTCAACCTGTTGGCTAAAATCAGTCACCTTTAGATCAGCTTTATTCGGGGTATGCAAATCAATGGATAAAACCCGCTGATGAATACCCAGCATCGGAAAAATATAGCTGAAATGCTTGTCGGTATTTCCACCGGTGCCATGAATCAAAATAATAGTCGGAAATGCAGAACGCTGTCCGACTTCATGAAAATTAAGCTGCCGATCAGCATAAGGACACTGTCGAGTAATCATGTCTAAATCCATATAGACTCCTGATCTTGTTGTTTTATGGTTTATTCAATATCCGAGAATAAATCTCAATATTTGAATTGGGTGAGGATGCAAAAATTATTAAAAAAGACCCACGACACGAGTATCGTGGGTCAAAAGGTTTAATCGAATTTGAACTCTTCAGGTTCAAGTAAAAACAGGCTTTCACCGCCCGCCTGAATATTGGCAAAGTGGGTTGAAGTTCTTGGCAAAATACGCGCAAAGAAGAATTGTGCAGTTTTGATCTTGGCTGCATAGAACGGATCAGTATTGCCTTCTTCAATTTTCTGCTGCGCAGTAATTGCCATTTTCAGCCACAAATAAGCGGACACGACATAACCAGAGAAATATAGGTAGTCAACTGATGCTGCCCCAATTTCATTGGCAGACTGTTGAGCCTGCTCCTGAATGGTTCTGGTTAATTTCAGCCATTGTTCAGTCAACTGGCTGACTTGTGCAACTTGCTGGCTGAACTGGACATGTTGCTGATGCTCTTTTACAAAGCCCTGAATTTCATCGGTTAATGCGGTCAGCAAACCCAATTTTGAGCCCAGCACTTTACGCGCCAACAAGTCAATGGACTGAATTTCAGTAGTTCCTTCATAGAGGCTGGCAATACGTGCATCACGGGCAATCTGTTCCATGCCATGTTCAGCAATATAACCGTGACCACCGAAAATCTGCATACCATGTTTAGCCGCTTCTATGCCGGTTTCGGTCATTAATGCTTTGGCAATAGGGGTTAATAATGCTAGACGGTCTTCAGCTGCTTTCTTTTCTTCCGGGCTGTCAGTGGCTTCAGCGATATCGGCATAGGTCGCCAGATAATATGCAAGTGCACGTGAACCTTCTGCAAACACCTTTTGAGTCAGCAGCATGTTACGTACTGCCGGATGCACGATAATCGGATCTGCAGGTTGGCCTGGCGCTTTCGCACCTTCAAGTGAACGCATCGCCAGACGGTCTTGGGCATAAGCCAATGCCCCCTGGTAAGAAGACTCTGCTGCTGCCAAGCCTTGAATGGCTGTACCGATACGTGCCGAGTTCATAAAGGTAAACATGCAGTTTAGGCCGCGATTTTCAGGCCCAATCAGGAAACCTTTGGCATTATCAAAATTCAGCACACAGGTCGCGTTACCGTGAATGCCCATCTTGTGTTCAAGAGCGCTACATACCACGCCATTACGGGAAGCCACATTACCAGCTTCATCCAGATTGTATTTCGGCACAATAAACAGCGAAATACCTTTGGTTCCCGCAGGTGCATCTGGCAAACGTGCCAATACGATATGCACGATATTTTCCGCCAGATCATGTTCACCGGCTGAGATAAAGATTTTCTCGCCACTGATGCTATAGCTGCCGTCCTCATTTGGCACAGCTTTGGTACGGATCAGCCCCAGATCAGAACCGGCATGAGATTCAGTCAAGCACATGGTTCCAGTCCAGCGACCTGCAATTAAAGGTACCAGGAATTTCTGTTTTTGTTCATCACTACCGTGGTGCTCTAAAGTACGCATGGCACCATGTGACAGACCTGGGTACATCCCCCACGACCAGTTGGTTGCAGTAATAATTTCAGAAATAGCAATACGGTATAAGGTCGGGAAGCCCTGACCGCCATATTGTTCATCACCGGTTAAAGAGGTAAAGCCGAGTTCTACATATTTGTCATAAGCTGCTTTAAACCCATCTGGAGTAGTTACGATGCCATCCTGCAAACGGCAACCCTGCTGGTCGCCTGTCGCATTAATCGGTAGAAGTTCGTTTTGGCAAAAGTCCGCAGCGACTTCCAGATATTGCTCCATAATATCCATAGAAACCTTGTCTGCGAATTTTGCATAGCCCTGATATTTCTGTTCAACGTTTAACAGGTCTTTCAGGACAAACTTCATGTCTTTTAATGGCGCAATATAATTTCTCATCGTAATTCCCTTGTATGAGTTCTAATTTGTATATTTATGACAATTAATTTCATAATACGAAATTATGTTTTAAATCCACTATAATATAATTTAAAGAATAAAATCTAGTTATTCGATGAAATTTCCCATTTAAAAATAAAAAATATACAGAATGAAAAAAAGCCATTCATGGTGGAATGGCTTTCCTATTCAGCGACTGCACTAAAGCTAATTAACGTGGAAAAAATTGAGCTAAACGCTGATGAACGATCTGCTCTGCCTCCTGCATGATATTTTCAATCAGCGTCTGACAAGTCGGAATGTCATGAATCAATCCCATCACTTGACCTGCAGTCAGTACACCAGCATCAATATCGCCATTTTCTAAAGCAAGCTTGCCTTTTAAGCCACTGACATAGGGACGAATCTGTTCAAATTCCAGATCTGGATCTTCACTCATTTTTACCACTAAATCAGATACCGCATTTTTGGCAACACGGGCAGTATTTCTGAACTGTCGATACAGCAGATGTGTCGCCCTTTCATCATTGTCGACATAGAACTGTTTGATGTTTAGATGGATCGGCGCTTCCTGAGTTGCACAAAAGCGTGTACCCATATTGATGCCTTCAGCACCTAAAGCCAAAGCTGCGACCAGACCACGGCCATCAGCAAAACCGCCACTGGCCACAATCGGCACAGTAAGCTGATCTGCTGCCGCAGGAATTAAAATCAGGCCAGGAATATCGTCTTCACCCGGATGGCCCGCACATTCAAAACCATCAATCGAAATAACATCTGCGCCAATTCTTTGTGCTGAAAGCGCATGACGGACGGAAGTACATTTATGAATGACAATAATGCCGTGTTGCTTAAACGCCTCAATATGTTCATGTGGCTTGTTGCCTGCTGTTTCTACGATTTTGATACCGCTTTCAATGATCGCCTGTCGGTATTCTGCATATGGCGGCGGATTCACAGCGGGCAATAAAGTCAGATTGACCGCAAAAGGCTGATCGGTCATTTCTCGGCAGCGTGCAATTTCCTTGACCAAGGCTTCAGGCGTCGGTTGAGTCAATGCCGTTAATGTTCCCAAGCCACCTGCATTAGATACGGCACTGGCCATTTCTGCGGTACCGACCCACATCATGCCGCCCTGAATAATTGGATAGCGAATGCCTAAAAGCTCGGTAATACGGGTCTGAATTTTCATAAATGCTCTCCTTAGCATCCGGTAAATTGTGCAGGGCGTTTTTCGACAAAAGCCTGGACACCTTCTTTATAGTCCTGACTGCTCAGAGCCAGATATTGCAGGTTTTGTTCCAGCTCCAGTTGCTGGTCCATGTTATTTTCAGCACTGCGTTGCAAGGCCTGTTTGGTTAAAGCCAGTGCATAGGTCGGCTGTTGAGCTAATCGCTGTGCAATGTTATCGATATAAGCATCAAATTCTGTATCTGGAAGCATTTTCCAGATCATGCCCATTTCAGCGGCCTCTTTGGCATGCACCGGCTCGCCCAGAAAAGTGAGTGCCATGGCACGTGCATAACCGATTAAACGTGGCAACATCCAGGTGCCACCGGCATCAGGAATCAAGCCAATTTTAGAAAAAGCCTGAATAAATCGGGCACTTTCCTTGGCAATGACCAGATCACAGGCCAGCGCGATATTGGCACCTGCACCGGCAGCCACACCATTCACTGCTGCGATCACCGGTTTGGGACTCTGGCGGATCAGGTTAATCAAGGGATTATAGTATTTGGCCAGCGAGCCTTGCGGTGGCAAAGGCACATTGCCGAGCTGTCCAGCACGTTCTTTTAAATCCTGTCCCGCTGAAAACGCCCGGCCTCTGCCGCGAATCACAATCACCCGAATATCCGGATCTGTATTCCAGTTTTTCAGTACCTGCTGCACTTCCTCATGCATTTGCCGGTTAAAACTGTTGAGTGAATCTGGACGGTTAAAGCTTAAGGTCGCGACGCCTTGCTGAACCTGAGTTTGAATCGTTTCCCACATCATCAATTTCCTTATTTTTTTGCCTGTATCCCTACAATTAATAGCCCTTATTGACATCTACCTGATGGCACAAATCCAGCCCGAGATTTAAACGTCGGTCATTTTCCAGAATCTGTTCCACCACCACAGACATGGGCGCATGTGAGGCAACGTGAGGTGTAACTACGATCTTTTCATGCTGCCAGAATGGGTGATCCTGAGTTAAAGGCTCTTCTTCAAATACATCAAGGATTGCGCCACGGAGATGACCTGAATCCAGTGCATCGAGTAGATCCTGCTCGATTAAATGCTGCCCACGACCCACCTGAATAAGAGCAGCCTGATCGGGTAATTTTTTAAATAGCTGTTCAGATAAGATGCCAGTATTGTCTGCAGTTAAAGGCATTAAATTAATCAAAATCTGGCTGTGGGCCAGGAACTCGGAAAGCTGTTCTTGGCCTACATAGCTTTTGACCTGAGCAATCTCTTTTGGGGAATTGGACCACCCAGACACCTGATAGCCCATGTCGGCAAAATGTTTTGCCACATAGCCGCCCATATGGCCAAGGCCCATAATCCCGATCTGGATATGATGACTATAACTTTGACGATACTGTTTCCATAGCTGCTGTTTTTGCTGCTGGATCATGCAGTCAAAATAACGCTGAAAATACAGCACGCCCCAGAGCAGATAATCAAACATGCCCTTTTGATGATGTGGATCCAGTACCCGGCAGACTGACTGGTCAGATCTAATCTCGTTTAAATTTAAATGTTCGACTCCTGCAGCAATCGAATGAATTAGACCAAGTTCTGGAAGTTGCCAGAGTTTTTCCAGATCTGGAAACCACGAAGCTGCTGTGGTCGCCTGTTCAGCTTCCGGGCTGTCTAGTGTACAAAAACTACCCTCAGGCGCATATTTCTGAAAAGACTTCACCAGAATGGCTTCAATATTCGGCACAGTACTGGATATTACAATCATGATGCATACTCCGTATATTGATGCTCAATCAAGGATAACGCAGCCTGCCAGGCACGCTGTAAAATCGGTTCAACTAAAGGACTGGCGAACTGCTTGGCGGTTTTAATTCGGACTTCTTCTGCTGGATAATGCAGTTCGGCACCGCCACTTAAGGCCTTGACCTGCGCCTGACAGGCACGCTCCAGAAAATAGATTTCATGAAAAGCCCGTGCAATCGTTTCGCCAGCCGTTAAAAGTCCGTGATTGCGTAAAATCATGGCGCGATGGCCGCCCAGGTCCTGAATCAGGCGTTCTTGTTCATCTGTTGACAATGCAACGCCCTCATATTCGTGATAGGCCACCTGCTGATAAAATTTTAGCGCATGCTGAGAAATGGGAAGAAGTCCGTGTTTCTGTGCAGAAACTGCTATGCCATCTGCGGTATGCGTATGAATGACACAGTTCAGATGAGCACGTGCTTCATGAATTGCGGCGTGGATGACGAAGCCCGCCATATTCACCGGCTTGTTCTGTTCATAGCTTTCTATGACCTGCCCTTCATGATTAATCTTGACCAGCGTTGAGGCGCACATTTTTTCAAAAGCGATACCATACTGATTAATCAGAAAACAGTCAGGCTGATCGGGAACTCTTAAACTGATGTGAGTATCAATCAGGTCCGTCATCCGGTAATGCGCAATAATGCGATAAAGCGCTGCGAGTTCACAACGTGCCTGCCATTCAGCATCTGTGACGAGATTTTTTATTGTCATCGTTCCATCCTGGAAAAATATAGCATTTCGATCACTATCTGTTATATCATAATTCTATAAAAACAGAATATTATTTCATAAGACGAAATAAACCATTACAAGGAGTTGATATGCCCACATCACAATTAAATGGACTTGAATATCTCACCGCAATTAAAAATGGGGAAATTTCCAGTTCAGCCATGAGTGAAATTATTCCCATGCGTTTGACCTTAGTACGCGAAAACTATGTGGAATATGAAGTGCGTCCTGATCATCGCCATTACAATTTACAAGGCGGAATTCATGGCGGCTTTTGTGCAACGGTTCTAGATAGTGCGACTGGCGCTGCCGTGCATACGACAGTAGATGCAGGTGTCAGTTTCTCAACAATTGACCTGAATGTAAAAATGCTGAAAGCAATGAAAAGCGGCGAAACCTATACAGCTATTGGTGAAATTATCCGGATCGGACGCAATGTACTGACCTCAGAAGGCCGAATTATCGATAAAGAAGGTAAAGTTTATGCCTTTGGGTCGGCAACATTATTAGTCACTGGTCGTAAGTAATCATTACACTGACGTAGTCAATCCCTGCTCAGGCAGGGATTTTTATTTTAAAAGAAAAATCTCAATAAAAAATGCCATGCATATCATATATACATAGCATTAAGGCGATTACTTAAGCTGTGATGCAGCTTCAGGGTTTTCAATTACCATCGCCAGGCCTTGACCCAGACCGATACATAGACTGATCACGGCATATTTTTTACCAGTACGCTGTAACTGACGTGCAACAGTTAAAGCCAAACGCGCACCCGAACAGCCCAGTGGATGACCAATGGCAATTGCACCACCATTTGGATTAACACGCGGATCATCCAAAGCGACATCCAGACCTTTCAGGCAAGATAATACCTGACTGGCAAAGGCTTCATTAATCTCGATGATATCCATATCGTCTAGCGTCAAACCCGCACGCTGTACTGCCTTTTTAATCGCTTCAATTGGGCCTGCTCCCATGATGCGTGGCTCAATGCCAGCGGCTGCAGAAGACAGAATACGAGCTAAAGGTTTTAAGCCATACTGTTCCTGCACTTTTTCACTGCCGATAATCAGTGCTGCAGCGCCGTCATTGATTCCTGATGCATTACCTGCTGTTACTACACCACCTTCAAATAGCGGTTTTAACTTGGATAAAGCTTCAAATGTTGAAGATGCACGTGGATGCTCATCCTCAGTAATTTGTTTAGGCGGCAATTTGCGTCCTTGAGAAACTTCAATCGGGGTAATTTCACCTTCAAAGAAACCTGATTCTTTCGCTACCTGATATTTTGCCTGTGATGCAGCGGCAAAGGTATCAGCCTGTTCACGGCTAATACCGAATTCTTCAGCCACGTTATCACCTGTTTCAGGCATACTGTGCGCGCCAAACTGATCCGTAAATTTACGGTTCGGGAAACGGGTACCAATCGTGGTGTCATAAATTTTGGCATCACGTGAATAAGCACTTTCTGCTTTGCCCATCACAAAAGGCGCGCGGGTCATACTTTCTACGCCACCAGCAATGTACAACTCGCCTTCGCCTGCAGTGATGGCACGTGCCGAATCAATCACAGCACCGAGACCTGATGCACATAAGCGGTTTACCGTCTGCCCCGGAACTGTTACCGGCATACCCGCTAACAATGCTGCAAAACGTGCCACATTACGGCTGTCTTCACCGGCCTGGTTGGTACTACCAAAGATTACATCTTCTACGTCTTCTGCCGGGATACCGGTTTTTTCCAGCAGGTTTTTAATGACTGTTGCTGCCAGATCATCTGGACGTACGCTTGCCAGACTGCCTGCATGGCGACCGATTGGCGAACGTAAACCATCATAAATATATGCATTTAACATGAGTGTTATTCCTTTAACTTTCTAATTAATGTGTTGTATGAACAAGTGGTAGACCAAGCTGAACGCGGCGACGCAGCCAAGGACTTGGACGGTAACGCTGGTCACGGGTAATCGCAGTCATACGATCCAGAATTTTTAGAATTTTTTCAGCTCCCAGCACATCCCCCCATTCAATTGGACCATATGGATAACCAAGGCCTAATTTCACCGCGATATTGATATCTTCCACCGTTGCAACGCCTTGCTGGGCAATATCACAGCCGAGATTCACAATCATCGCCAAAGCACGTTGAGCCACAAAGCCGACGCTTTCCTGAATTACGCTGGCGGTCACACCATCCAGATTGAAAATCGATTGGGCTGCTTTTACCAGCTCAGTTTGGGTGACAAAAGTTGGCATCAAGGTACGGTGTTTGTTCAGACCATATAGCAGATCGATACACACCACTTGCTGAGGTGCCAGCTGATAACGGACAGCGGCTGAAGTTGCATCTTCACCATAAGTGGCAATCAGGATTAAAGCCTCTGCTGAAGGTGTCTCAGTTTGCTCAATCTGGATATTGAACTGCTGCAGATATTGCTCAAGTGCCTGACGGTCTTCGTCATATTCGGTGCCTAGCCAGACTGATGGATATTGACTTAACTTTTCAACCAATGCTGGAGCAACATCACCTTCTTTGCTACCCGAAGTGTAATCATAGAAACCTTTACCGGTTTTACGACCTAACTGCTTGGCAATAAAACGCTGACGGGTAATCACGCTTGGACGGTAACGTGCTTCTTCATAATACTGATGATAAATCGATTCACTCACCGGGTGCGAGACATCCATACCGGTCAGATCACCTAATTCAAACGGCCCCATTTTGAAACCGATTCCGTCACGGTAGATCCTGTCAATATCATAAAATGGTGTGACATTTTCATTCAGAATTGCATAGGCTTCGCTACCAAAGGCACGGCCGGCATGGTTAATAATAAACCCTGGAGTATCTTTTGCTTTGACCGGACGATGCCCCATTTTAATCGAGAGTTGGGTTAATGCTTCAATAATGTCAGCACGGGTATTAAAGCCTTCAATCACTTCGACCACTTTCATGAGTGGTACCGGATTAAAGAAGTGATAACCGGCAACACGTTCTGGCTGCTCACAGTTGGCAGCGATTGCACTGATCGACAATGAAGAGGTATTGGATGCCAGAATCGCTTCTGGTTTTATCATTCCTTCCAGTTGCTGCATCAGTTTTTGCTTGATTTCCAGATTTTCAATAATCGCTTCAACAATCAAGTCACAATCTTTCAGGTCTTCTAGCTGCTGCGCAGTCGACAGACGAGCAATATCTTCAGCGGCTTTTTCATGGCTGAATTTACCTTTATCTGCCAAGGTATTTAATGTTTTGGCCAGTTTATCCTGTGCCTGTTCGGCTGCCCCTTCTTTGGCATCAAACAGTACCACATCATGACCAGACTGAATCGCGATCTGGGCAATACCTGCACCCATCGTGCCTACACCAATAATGCCGATTTTCTGAATCTGAATACTCATGCTTATCGTCCCTGATAATTCGGTTTACGTTTTTCGATAAAGGCCTGCATACCTTCTTTTTGATCTTCGGATGAGAACAGCATCTGGAAAGATTTACGCTCCAGGGTAAGTCCGGCATTAAGCGGCACATCTTCAGCCAGTAAAGCCACTTCCTTGATTTGTTCAAGCGCAATTGGCGGCATTTTTGCCAGACCTTCAGCCATCTTGATTGCTGTTGCAAGGGTTTCGCTGTCTTCCGTTACTTGAGACACTAGGCCAATCTGATAAGCTTCCGGCGCTGGTATCAGACAACCCGTCATGATGATACGCATCGCATGGAATTTACCCACGGCACGGAATAATCGCTGGGTACCACCGGCACCCGGCATGACACCCACTTTCACTTCAGGCTGACCAAACTGGGCGCTTTTCCCGGCAATAATAATGTCCGCATGCATGGCCAGTTCACAGCCACCACCAAGTGCATAACCGTTTACAGCTGCAATCACCGGTTTTGAACACTGTGCAATCGCCTGCCAGTAACGTTCAGTCCGGCGCTGCATCATTTGAATGGTTTCTGCATTGGCCAGTTCTTTAAGATCGGCACCTGCTGCGAAATCTGTTTCACCACCGGTAAGAATAATGGCACGGATATTTTCATCGTCATTCAGTTGCAAAAATGCCGCCGCAAGTTTCTGGCGAACTTCTGTATTCAGGGCATTTTTCGCTTCTGGTCGATGAATTTTAACCATCGCTACATGTGCTGAAACTTGTTCTACTTGAACGACCTGTTCCATTAAAATCTCCATTTATTTTGTATAGCGAAATTTTATTTTATATAAAACTAAGGTTTCTCAAGCTATAAATCAAGGATTTTTAACTCCAGAATGCAAAAAAGTTATTTTTTACTAAAAATAGAGTAAAAACTCTTGTTCATCTGGTTATTTTATGATTAATTGATTTCGCAATACGGAATTAAGTATTTTAAACTCAATCTGATTATTCATTTAAATGAATAATCGCCATAAGGCTGAACTTAAAGTTAATTTACGAAATCAAATTTTCCAGCAATGAGATGATTTTGATTTAGCGTAAAGCATGAAAAATCGAATGTAGCCTGATAATAAATGCAGCGGCTGTTGTGTGCAGAGCGAGTCTGTTAAATCAGGAAAACTATGTTTCCGTGAGGAAGAAAAATGGATTTAGCGGTAGCAGAGGAAATGCTACTTTGAATATATAGAGGATATAAGAATGACAAGCGATACCATCGTAACAGGAGACAATAAAACCGATGTCTCCTCCACGGATACCATTAAACAGGCACCAAAACGTCTTTGGATGACGGCTTTTATCTTTGCTTTTCTGATTTTGCTCTGTGACGGTGCAGATATCGGGATTCTGGCTTTTAGTCTGACCAGTCTGAAAGCTGAATGGGGCCTGACTTCTGTACAGGCGGGTGCCTTGGGAAGTTATTCTCTTTTAGGTATGGGGATCGGAGGCTTTATTGGTGGATGGGCATGCGACAAATTTGGACGTGTCCGCGTCATTGTACTGGCCACCATCGCCTTCTCGATCTTGTCAGCCTACTCAGGTTTTGCTCAGTCTTATACTGAATTTGCAATTTTACGTACTCTTTCTTGCTTGGGTTTAGGCTGTTTATATATTGCCTGTAATACTCTGATGTCAGAATACGTACCGACCAAATACCGTACTACTGTACTGGCAACATTGATGACTGGTTTCACTTTAGGTTCATTGGTGATTACCATGATTTCAGGCTGGATTATTCCTGAGTTCGGCTGGCGTATGCTGTACTGGATCACAATTGCTCCATTAGCTTTGGGTATCCTGATGCACTTTATGGTGCCAGAGCCAGAATCATGGAAACGTGTCCGTGAAATGAAAAGAACTGGTCAGATTGTGGATAACGATACCAAAAAAGGTAATCCATACATCACCATTCTTAAAGATAAAACTCATGGCAAGATGTTCATCTTGTGGTCTTTCAGCTCCGGTTTCCTGTTATTTGGTTACTTCGGTGTAAGTAACTGGTTGCCAAGTTATCTTGAAGCTGAATTAGGCATTAAGTTTAAAGAAATGGCACTGTATATGGTGGGTACATTCATCACCATGATTTTTGCCAAAATCATTGCAGGTTATGTTGCTGATAAAATTGGTCGCCGTATTGTGTTTGCTTTCGGCACCATGGGAACAGCGCTATTTATCCCTGTCGTGGTGTATATGCATAATGCCGATAACATTGGCGTACTGATGCTAATCTTCGGCTTCCTGTACGGTATTCCATATGCCATCAATGCAACCTATCTAACCGAAAGTTTCCCGACTGGTGTTCGTGGTACAGCGGTGGGCGGTGCATTCAATATTGGTCGTATCGGTGCAATCTTTGCGCCAATTACGATTGGTTATCTGGCGATGCATGGTTCGATCGGTACAGGTCTGTTGGTAATGGGTGCAGCATATTTCCTATGCGGTTTGATTCCTGCCCTGTTTATTAAAGACCGTTTATACGATCCGCAAAAAGCAGAATAAACCCTACTTCGGAAGGCAGGTCAAATCGCTGCCTTCCTCACTTCAAATATTTACAACACGTCAGTATAGAAAGGTCTCCTTTCATTCAGGATTAAAAATTTCTTTAGGGATTAAGAAATGAAAAAATTAGTTTTAGCGACATTATGTGGTATTGCTTCAGCACAGGCATTTTCAGCAGAAGCTTCTGAAGACCGTATGCAATTTCTTGAGTCACAGTTAAAGCAAATCCAGGCAGAACTAGAACAACAAAAAGCCGCGCAACTTGCATTAAAGAACCAGCAGGAACAAGCCAAAGCGCAAGACTCTAAAACGCTGAGTTCAATGGTAGATAATGTCGATGTTTATGGCTTGATCCGCTTTGATGGTGCAGTCGATTTCAAAAGTACTACTGAAGCCCGTGGCCGTACCATTAACCAGATTAATAAAGTACCTTTTACTGAACCGGATTCTGTACGTTCCGATTTTACTGCGGCTGCCAGCCGGATTGGTTTCCTGGCCAAAGATCTAGGAGGCAATCCGAATGTTTCTGCTCGTTTAGAAGCCGACTTCTGGACCAACAATGGTAAAGGCGATGGTGGATTACGTATCCGTCATGCACACTTAAAATACTATAACTGGACGTTTGGTCAGGCCTGGTCATTGATGTCAACACCAGAGATTAGCACTGAAGCTGTCGACTACAGCTTGTTCCTGGGTGGATCAGTCTTACGTACACCTCAGGTGAGCTATGCTTTCAAACTTGATCCGGAAAATACCTGGAATGTCGGTCTGGAGTACATGGCCGGTGGCGATCGTTCTTCTGCCTTACCTGCTTTAACCACTAAATATGTTCATCAATCAGGCCCTCTTCATTTATTAGCTCAAGGCTTTGTCAATCAAAAGCAGGCACAGATTGCGACAGGCGATATCGAGAAAGTTGGCTGGGGTGTGGGAGTTGGTGGACGTTACCGTTTAGATGATCAAAACTCGATTCAAGGTAACTATTTCCATATGGTCGGTGATCAGCGTATTGCAGCTTTCTTGACTCAAGGTTCAACAACCGATGGTGCTGCCTGGGGTGGCGATTATTCAGTCGATCCAATCAATAATGAACTTTTGCTCAATGAGTTCAATAGTATAAATATTGGCTTCACGCATAAATTTACGCCAAAACTACGGAGTAGTATTAATGCCAGCGTTGTTGATTTTGATGATTCCAGCGACTATGCACGCGCGAATCCTGAAACCAATAAGCGCTTAACCGACTATGTGGCCAACGTGATCTATTCTCCTGTTCCAAAGATTAATCTGGGTGCAGAATATCATCATGGCAAACGTGAAACCTTTGACAATAAGGAAGCAGATATTTCACGTATCAACTTCTCTGCTAACTATAGTTTTTAAAGCCTCAGGAGACAAGGATGTCAGCCCAAGGGCAAATTTCACGCCGTTTCATGTTCATGATGGCAATGACCTGCGCACTCTGCGCAGGTTGTAACTATTTTAACCAGCCCCTGATTTATTCTATTGCAGAGGATCTGCAAATCAGTGTGGCTCAGTCTGGCTGGACTGTAGTACTGACCCAGATTGGCTATGCCACCGGATTATTTTTGTTTGTCCCTCTGGGTGATTTGTTTGAAAAACGGCTGTATATCTGTAGTTTGATGTTGTGTACCGGACTGGCGCTTATTGGGCTTTCAGCCAGTACCAATCTGCATATGTTGTATGGCTTTACCCTGCTCGCCTCTTTTTGTTCGATTACCACCCAGATTCTGATTCCTTTTGCCGCCAGCCTGTCGCAACGTGATAAAAGTGCCGAAGTCGTTGGCCTGCTCATGAGTGGTGTTCTGGTTGGTATTCTGTTTGCCCGTACCGTGGCCGGACTGATTTCTACTTTATGGTCCTGGCATGCGGTATACCTATTTAGTGGTTGTGCAATTCTTCTGCTAAGTCTGGCCATGTGGTTCCAGTTGCCGAGTGCCAAGAGCCAGTTACAGATGAATATATTGCAAATTTATCGCTCACTATTTACCTTTGCCCGAACAGAACCCATGCTGATCAGGCGTAGTATGATCGGCGGCTTGGGCTTTGGCATGCTGAGTATTATCTTTACTACCATGACTTTTATTCTGGCTGAAGCACCTTATCATTTTAATGATTTCCAGATTGGTCTCATGGGTATTGTGGGGGTGGTCGGCATCTGGTCCTCTCAGTGGACCGGTAAAATGATTGGTAGGCATCGGGAAAAATGGATTGCGCACCTAGCCACATGCGGACTGATTCTAGCCTGGATTCCCTTATTCTTTGCCCAGAATTATTTATGGATTTATATCCTGGGCTTGATTCTGGCTTATTTCGGAATTTCCTGTTTGCATGTCTTGAACCAGAATCTGGTCTATCGAATTTCAATGCAGGCTCGCTCGCGGATTAATGCCATCTATATGACCTGTTATTTTTCAGGTGCTGGTCTGGGAGCATTTTTATCGCTGCATTTATGGAAAAGCTATGGCTGGTCTGCCTGTGTCATTTTAGGTTTTATTTTTGCCGTGTTGATCTTTGTGATTAACTATTATGATTTAAACCAAGAAAGAAATTTAGCCAATATTCAGCCTGAGCCTTAGATACTGTTAAAAACCTTTGGGGGTTAAAAAGCTTATTTTTTTATCCCGCTTTCTGTACCAAGTGCAAATTCTAAAGATGATACGCTCATAAAATAGGAAAATTCTTTAGACCTGTTTATCATTGTCTTTCTATCTGAAAAGCGGTTGAAAATATTGATATCTTAACTTTTTAGAGTTAATTCAATTTACTATTTTCCATTGCGAGATAAACAGGCTTCAATTCAGTTAAAGGCGCAGGTTTTGCATAAAAGAAGCCTTGTAGCAGATCACAACCCTGTTGATAGAGCAAACTGGCCTGACTTAAAGTTTCGACCCCTTCCGCGACAACTTCCAAATCCAGCTGATGTGCCAAGTGAATAATCGATTGCACAATTGCAGCATCCTGACCATCGAGGGTCAGTTCTTCAATAAAACTACGGTCTAACTTGATTTGATTAATCGGCAAGCGACGCAGATAACTGAGACTCGAATAACCTGTACCAAAATCATCAATGGCAACCTGTACACCTAAAGCACGTACTGCTTTCAAAATTTCTATCGTTCGATCTGCACCATTAATGATGACACCTTCCGTAATTTCAATTTTAAGTAATTCCGGCGGTAATTGACTGAGTTCAAGCGCATGTTCAAGTACCTGCAAAAAGCCTGCTCTACGGAATTGCAAAGGAGAAATATTCACCGATACTGTGATCTGGCTATTGTGCGTCTTGTTCCACTCCGCAATATCTAGACAGGCCTTTTCCAATACCCATTGACCTACGCTAATAATTTGCCCGGTTCTTTCTGCAAGTGGAATAAAAATCGCTGGGGAAATATAACCCTGCTGTGGATGGCACCAACGGATTAAAGCTTCTACACCTGTTACCAGTCCAGTTTCAGGATGAATCAACGGCTGATAGAACAGGTCAAAATTTTCCTGATTGATCGCTTCCATGAGTTCCAGACGCAGATTAGTATAGTCTATTTCTGCGACAGGCTGCATTCTGGTTTTTTCATACCACTGCCACATATTACGACCTTGTCTTTTGGCTTCCTGCATCGCCAAAACAGACTGATAAATCAATTCAGAAGAATGATGAATCGAACTGTCATCTGCCACAATACCAATGCTGGCACTTAAATGTATTTTGTACTGATCGACGATAAACAGCATGGAAAGAAGATCAAGAATTTCTCCAGCAATCACCTCGACTTCAGTGTGCTCATCTGTCCCTGAGAGCAGCAAAATGAATTCATCTTCAGCGAAGCGGCATAGCACATTATTGCCTTGAACAAATTTTTGCAGCCGCTCGCCCACACTTTTGAGAATCTGGTCACCCACCAGATGACCTAAGCTGTCATTTATATTTTTAAAATCATCCAGATCTATATACAGCAAGACTAAAGGTTGTGAGCTCTCGTGCTGTGCTTCAAAAATATTTTCCAGAATCTGTTTGAATGCATGCTGGTTCGGTAAACCGGTTAAATGATCATGAGTATGCTGATGCTGAATATATTCTTCGTGAATACGTTGCTGAGTAATATCTTCCTGAATCCCCAAAAAATGGGTGCAGGTTCCTGTCTGGTCAAAAATAGGACCTAGGGTTAAACGATTCCAGAACCAGCTGCCATCTTTACAGTAACTTTTTATAGTTACCTGAATTTCTTTTTGTTCTTTAACTGCTTGCTTGAGTAATGCAATCTGATCCGGATCAGTATCTGGACCCTGTAAGAAAAAGCAGCTTTGCCCTAGTACTTCTGCTGCCGTATAACCGGTGAGCTTTAGAAAAGCTGGATTCACATACACCATTAGCCTTTCTTCAGAGACATCGGTAATAAAAAGACTATTCGGACTAGCCTCTACCCCACGTTTTAATAATCGTAGAGACTCCTTGTTTTCACGCGATACAGTAATATCTCGGGCAATGCCAATAATACCGGTGACTTTCTGATTTTGAATAATCGGTAAATTGGTCAGATCCAGCCATAAGATATCGCCTGCAACATTATAAATTGGAAGTTCATAATGTTGAGATTTACCTTGCGCTGCTTCTGAAAATGAAACATTCGCAAGTTCATGGAATTCGGGCGGTATGAAGGCACAATAGTGCTGACCATGAATTTGCGCTTTAGAAAAACCTGTAATTTCTTCGCAAGCAATATTGGTATTAAGCACATGTCCCTGCAGGTCAAGTTCAAAAATAATATCTGGATGATAGGTATAAAATGAGCTGTATTTTTCATTAAGCTCATGTCTTTTTTGACGTTCCTGATCAAGCTCGATTGCGAGGGCAACTAATTTTGCCGCTTGCTGTAAAAGCTGAATATGAGGTTCAGTCGGTATTTTGGGTGTTCGATAATAGGTGGCAAACGTTCCGTATAGAATATCTGAAGCATTAATAATCGGCATAGACCAGCAGCTAGACAATTTTTCTGCATTTACCAAAGCACGGTAAGACTGCCAGTTTGGGTCTTTCATTAAATTCGGACTAATGACCAACTGACGTAAGAAAGCAGCTACGCCACACGATCCTTGATTTGGCCCAATTTTCAAATCTTGAATAGCATTACAGTACTCTTTTGAAAAGTGCTGTTTGCCACTTATAACATTTAAAGTTTGGGTGTCATCCTGATAGAGCATAATGGTGACAAGCGCATCTGGAATGCGCGATTCAAGCCACTGGCTAATGACATCGAGGATAGGCTTAAGTTCAGTATGGCGACCAATCAGATTAAAAATATGAAAAATTTCTTGATCATCACAATTATTATTCATTCAGACTATCACCTTCCTTAGCTTGTTAACATTTTAGACTTATTATTAAAATAATCATTAGCAAAAGTTTGTATTTATATCTTTAAAATACGGAAATACGGAAATACGGAAATACGGAAATACGGAAATACGGAAATACGGTCAATATTACGTGTATTTGATAATAATTCTAAAATTTAAAAATCACAGCCGAAGCTGTGATCTAAAACTATACTTTTACTTAATCAGAATATTGCGGACTTATTTTTAGGCTGCTTGTTGACGACTGTCCACTAATTTACAGCCTGTCTGCTGTTGTAATTCTTCAAAGCTTAAGCCATCCACTATTTCAATAACCTGAGCTTGTCGGTCTTTTAATTCAATCACACACAAATCAGTATAAATACGGTTGACACAATGTTTACCTGTTAGAGGATAAGTCAGTTCTTCAACAATTTTTGCCTCACCGTTTTTGGTCACATGTTCCATGCAAACATAGACACAGCGAGCACCCACTGCCAGATCCATCGCACCGCCTACAGCAGGTACAGCATCAGCATTACCGGTATGCCAGTTCGCCAGATCACCATTAATAGCGACCTGAAAAGCCCCCATGATACAGATATCCAGATGCCCGCCTCGCATGATATCGAAAGAGTCGGCAGAATTCATAAAACTGCCACCTTGCAACATGCTTACGAGTTCTTTGCCGGCGTTAATCAGATCATCATCTGCCTGTTCAGGATCACTCAATGCAGCAAAACCTAAAACGCCATTTTCCGAGTGTAGAATTACTCCTTGTTCAGGTTTTAAATAACCTGCTACGCGTGTCGGTAAACCAATACCCAAATTTACAAAAGAGCCGGTTGGAATGTCTTGTGCAACTTTAGCTACAATCTGTTCACGACTACGTTTTTGAATATTCATTATTTAATATCTCCAACCTTGACCACATGCTGTACAAAAATTCCTGGCGTTACAATGATCTCTGGATCAAGTTCTCCCAGTTCCACAACTTGATGGACTTGTGCAATGGTGGTTTTTGCTGCTTTGGCCATGATCGGACCAAAATTCCGTGCTGCCTTACGGTAGGTCAAGTTGCCCCACTGATCTGCCTGATTGGCATAAACCAAGGCATAATCAGCATGTATCGGATATTCCAGCACATAATCTTTTCCATTGATATTACGGGTTTCTTTACCCTCAGCTATTTTGGTACCAAAACCGGTTGGAGTAAAAACAGCTCCTAAGCCTGCACCGGCTGCCTGAATACGGCAGGCCAGATTGCCTTGTGGCACCAGTTCCAGCTCAACTTTTCCGGCTTTATACAGATCTTCAAAGACGGTTGAGTTATTGGCTCGTGGAAATGAACAGATCATTTTTTTAACCAGTCCAGACAACAGCAGATTGGTTAGACCACGATCTCCAGAAGCTGCATTGTTGTTAATAATGGTTAAGTCTCTAGGACCAAAGTCAATTAATGCTTCGATTAATTCTACCGGCTGACCTGCCAGGCCAAAACCACTGGTCATAATGTGTGCACCATCAGGAATTTGCTTAAGTACCGTCTCGATATCCTGCGTGATTTTATTCATCATATTGCTTCCTAGCATGTTCTATCTATATTACGAGTGCAGATTAATCTGCCTTTTGTGGATCAAATAAGCGGTCTTTAATAAAGAAAGCGGGTATCAGGCCGCAAAGAAAATAGGCAATGCCCATAATCAGTAAGCCGGTACCAATTGAGCCTCCTTGAGCAAAATAGCCAATGGTAAGAGGTGCAAACACCGCACCCAGTCGGCCTACGTTATATGCCCCACCCACTGCTGTTCCACGCACTTTGGTGGAGAAGCTTTCTGTCATGTAAGTCGCATTAATACCGTATGGAATACCATAGAGAAAACCGAAAAATAACATCAGCCAGAGGATATTATCCGGCGTATTACCAAAGACAATCACAGGGATAAAAATTGCAGTACCCATAGTGCCGAAAGCAAATACCGCACGACGGCCAATCCGGTCAGCGATAAAACCAGCAATAACTTTGGTACACATCATGATCAGGAAAGTCCCGATCATATACATGGTCATTTCTTTAAACTTGATTCCCAGATCAGTCTCTAAATACGCCGGTAGCCAGTTGCTGACTCCATAATATCCAAACTGTAAAAATGCGGTACTGAAGGACCAGAGGATAAACATGCGACGGCTAAGTGCATCTTCAAAAATCATTTTAAAAGTATTTTTTGGTTTTTCCTGCAGAATACCACTGGCTTTTGCATCCAGGCGTGCTTTACGCGCATCTAACCAGGCTTTCGGCTCAGGCACCAAGAAGTACATCGCGAAGGCCAGTACAATTGGAATAATGGCAATATAATAGAGGTATCGCCAGCCAAATTCAGGCAATAGCCATCCAGCCAGAACAGTTGCGACCACCGAGCCTAAAGTCCAGCCAGTCATAAGCGTTGCCAATACTGTAGAGCGATATTTGGTGGGTACATACTCTGCCATGAGTGTGTTACAGGCAATATATAGAGCACCTAGTCCAATCGCAGACGTAAAGCGCAGCCATTTGAACTGATCATAACTTTCTACGAATCCTAACCAGAAGGTTAATGAAGAAAATAATGCAATGGCAATGACGATCACACGAACCCGGCCAAAACGGTCACAAGCCCAGCCACCAAAAAAACCGCCGATAGCCATGCCTGCAAGCGTCCAGCTCCCTAAGGCACCGGCCTGCATATTACTTAATGAAAACTCTTGTTTCAGACTGGTCAGACTGTAGGCTAATAACGCAATATCAGCACCATCAACCAATAATGCTAAAAATGAGAAAATAAAGGCCAGAATCCAGACTCTTTGCTTGGATTCGTTTCCACCTTCCACTGGGTGTTGTTGTGAACTGATCGTATCCATAATGCTCTTTCTACTTTTCGGCACTCCTGTGCCTTTTTAAAACGTATATTTCACTTAATTATTTAGGTGAAATATAGAATATTCGCTGATCATTACCACGCTTTAGCAAGGTGGTATAAAATGATTTTCAAAGTTCTTGATAAATTTTCTCTGCAGAAATCACGTAGCAATACATTGAATGATGTGATTAAGCACAATTCTTAAACCCGTAAAACAATCTAGCCAGCAATGCTGGCTAGAAGTTGATGTCAGGTTTAGTTGCAAAAGGCTGCAATTCCGGTTTGTGCACGACCTAAAATCAGGGCATGTACATCATGGGTACCTTCATAGGTATTTACCACTTCCAGATTAACCAGATGACGGGCCACACCGAATTCATCAGAAATCCCGTTACCGCCCATCATGTCACGGGCCAAACGGGCAATATCCAGTGCCTTGCCACAGTTATTACGCTTAATTAAAGACGTACCTTCAACTGAAGCAATGCCCTCATCTTTCATACGGCCAAAACGTAAAGCTACCTGCAAACCGAGTGCAATTTCAGTTTGCATATCTGCCAGTTTTTTCTGGATCAGCTGATTCGCAGCGAGTGGTCGGCCAAACTGTTTACGATCCATGGTGTATTGATGTGCGGTATGCCAGCAGAATTCTGCTGCACCCATGGCCCCCCAGGCAATCCCGTAACGCGCACTGTTCAAGCAGGTAAAAGGCCCTTTTAAACCACGAACTTCCGGAAATGCATTTTCTTCCGGAACAAAGACGTTATCCATTACAATTTCACCGGTGATTGAGGCACGTAAACCCACTTTACCGTGAATCGCTGGAGCAGAAAGCCCTTCCCAGCCTTTTTCTAGAATAAAGCCGCGAATGTCACCGACATTGCCTTCAGCAGATACCTCTTTGGCCCAAACTACAAATACATCGGCAATCGGGCTGTTGGTAATCCACATTTTTGCGCCTGTTAAACGGTAACCACCCTCGACTTTTTTAGCACGGGTAATCATGCTGCCAGGATCTGATCCATGATCTGGCTCGGTCAAGCCAAAGCAACCAATATATTCACCGGTTGCTAATTTTGGTAAATACTTCTGCTTTTGCTCTTCAGAACCAAATTCATTAATGGGCACCATCACCAGAGAGCTTTGTACGCTGGCCATTGAGCGATAACCTGAATCAACACGTTCAACTTCACGGGCAATCAGACCATAACTGACATAATTTAAACCTGCACCACCGTACTGTTCCGGAATGGTTGGGCCAAGCAAGCCGAGTTCACCCATTTCACGGAAAATAGCCGGATCGGTTTTTTCATGACGGAACTGTTCCAGTACACGCGGCATCAGTTTGTCTTGACAGTACGCTGCCGCTGCATCGCGAATCATGCGCTCTTCTGATGTCAGTTGCTGTTCTATTAAAAACGGGTCTTGCCAATCAAATCTAATTTTTGTCGTCATTTTAATATTTCCTTATTTTAAAATTATGAGATTAGGCGGTTGCTTGTTTAATCATTTCACGCGCAATAATAATTTGCTGGATTTGTGTGGTTCCTTCATATAAACGGAACAGACGCACATCACGGTAGAAACGTTCAATTGAATATTCACTGATATAACCCGCTCCACCATGAATCTGCAAACAGCGATCAGCAACTCGACCACACATTTCAGTTGCAAACATTTTGGCACAAGAGGCTTCAGTCGTAACATTTTGGCCAGCATCACGTAGACGCGCAGCATCCAGTACCATACATTTGGCTGCATAAATCTCGGCTTTGGAGTCTGCCAACATACCCTGGATCAGCTGGAAATTCGCAATGGGCTGACCAAACTGTTTGCGTTCCACTGCATAGTTAAGTGCGTCTTCCAGCATACGCTCTGCCATGCCGACGCTATAACCGGCAATGTGCAGACGGCCCTTATCCAGCACACGCATAGCTGTTTTAAAGCCGATCCCTTCTACACCGCCAATCAGTTGATCTTTATGCACTTTACAGTTATCAAAAATTACATCACAGGTATAGGAACCATGTTGGCCCATTTTCTTGTCAATTTTACCTAGGCTTAAACCAGGTGTGCCTGCTTCAACTAAAAATGCTGAAATACCGCTAGCACCTTTAATCTCTTGATTGGTACGTGCCATCACGGTAAATGTCGTGGCGCGTGGCGCATTGGTGATGAAGCGTTTAGTTCCGTTTAAAATATAATAATCGCCGTCTTTGACTGCACTTGTTTTTAAAGCAGCAGCGTCTGAGCCTGAATCCGGTTCGGTCAAACAGAATGAACCAATAATTTCGCCCGTTGCATAACGCGGTAAATATTTCTGTTTTTGTTCTTCTGTACCGTCGATAATGATGCCACTTGAGCCAATGCCGTTGTTAGTACCAATTAAAGAGCGGAAGGCAGCCGATGTATGACCTAACTCCATCGCGACCAGAATTTCTTCTTCCATGGTAATGCCTAAACCACCATATTCTTCTGGAATCGTCAGGCCAAACAAGCCCAGCTCTTTCATCTGTTCCACAATATGTTCAGGAATGGCATTGTTCTCTTCTACTTCATGCTCAAGAGGCACCAGTTCATTTTTTACAAAATCGCGAATCGTTGACAGAAGTTGGTCTAGCATTTCCGGATCACGAATCATATGAATCTCCATGGATATAATTTAGGTAAATTCCTTTACCCTTATTTTTGTTTCGTATTACGAAATAAATAATCACATAAAATCATTTTGAGCAAGTGAAATTATTAAAAATTTTCTCTGTACACGACAAAAATAGATAACTCATTGAAATAATGTCATAATAATTGTTTTCTAACGACGAATACTATGACACATCTCAATGAGTTATATCTTATCTTAAACAAA